>JAURJS010000009.1 GCA_030832135.1 Candidatus Planktophila sp. | reverse complement strand
ATCGAGTTGCTATGGCTGCCGCCGAGAAGTCAGAGTGGGATATCGCCAAGATTTATTGGAATGTAACCCCGCGTTCTGTAATTCAAGAGGGCATCGACAAGATGAAGGAGCTTGGCTCAGATTTCTTTGGTGCCGAAAACGCAGAAGACCTTCCATTCTGTAAGGATGATTCATTTGTCACCACGCATATCGATGGCAATAACTATGTGGAGGCGAAGATGGCGGCAATGCGTGCTCACGCTACGCAGATTTCGCTCGATGGGCCTTTCTTTGCTCTCTCTAACAACCTTGGCTTGCAGGTCTGGGGAAATGAGTACCTCACTTTAGTTAAGGGGGAGAAGGTCGAACCTTTTGATGCCCTCGGTCGCGAGGTAGATATCTTCTCTGGAACCACCATCTAAATGCGCCTGCTCATATCTTTCTTTATCGGAGCAGCCACAGCGGCGCTTGCAATACTTCTACACCAGAGCGTTCCGCCCTTCGGTGTAATCGCTTCTATTCTCCTTTCATACTCTGCTATCTGGGCAATTGGCCGAACCTTTCAAAGCCGCGCCTTGAAATGGGTTGGCGCAGTGGGATGGACTCTCTTGATTCTTAGAGGTGCAACTTTCGGAACTGGCCAAGAACTCTTAGTTCAAGGCGATGGCGTCGGTTCCACACTCTTACTTCTTGGAACTCTTACCGTTCTCTTTGCTATCGCTGCTCGTAATTAACTACGAATCTCCCAGCTTTGACCATCCTTACCATCGCGCACTTCAATTCCATCTGCTGACAAGAGATCTCTGATGCGATCAGATTCTGCCCAATTACCGGCAGCGCGCGCCGCAGCTCGCGCTGCGAGAAGTTGATGTGTTTTATCGCTGAGTTCAACGGCAATCTCTGGCTCGACTCCTCGATCAAGGTTGAGCGCTAGTACTTGATCAGCAAAGAGGAATATTGCTCGCTTATCTTGTGCGCCAATGCTTTCATCTCGCTCGATTGCGCGAAGTCGTAAAATCACCTTTGCGGTTTCGAGATCATTCATAAAGTGGCCGTGAATCTCTGGATCAAATTTCACTTCGCTGCCGGCGCCCCATTCAGCCATTGATTTACGCCACCTACGTAGAGTCGCATCAGCGGCGGTAATCGATTGCCAGGTCATATCGATTTGTGATCGATAGCGATTTTCCAAGAGTGCAAGTCTGAGCGCTAGCGGATCTAGCCCACGCGCTGCAATATCCGAGACGAGCAGAACATTGCCGGAACTCTTGGCCATCTTCTTTCCTTCAAAGAGGAGATGTTCGCCGTGAATCCAATTGCGGACAACTTCTTTGCCGGCGAGGGCATTTGTCTGCGCTCTCTCATCTTCATGGTGTGGAAAGCGGAGATCAATTCCGCCTACGTGGATATCTACAGTTTCTCCTAAGAGATTAAGTGATATCGCGCTACATTCGATATGCCAACCGGGAAAACCAGGACCCCAAGGTGATTCCCAAATCATCTCGCTCCGCTTTCCAGCTAATTTCCAGAGCGCCCAATCGGCATGAAAATTCTTCCCACCATCGCCGACATATTCATAGCGATGGCCAGGTTTGAGAGAGTCCAATTTATTTCCACTGATGTAACCATAAGAATCTGAACTGCGGGCATCAAAGTAAACGTTGCCATCGCTTCCAATATAGGCAGAGCCGATCTCAATTAACTCTTGGATCGCAGCGGTTATCTCTGGAATATTTTCACTTGCTCGTGGGTAGAAATCTGCCGGAAGAATATTGAGAGCTGCTAGATCGCTATGGAATCGATCTTCATAGCGACGAGCTATTGCCAGCGGTTCGATTGATTCACGTGCCGCCTCTTCAAGAACCTTATCGCCGCTATCTGAACCGTCGAGATTTTCAGACATATGTCCAACATCGGTGATATTTGAGACCGCGATACTTTCAACGCCATTGAGTGCAAGGCTTCGGCGGATGAGATCTGTGAGGAGGAAGGTACGCATATTGCCGATGTGAGCATCGCGGTAGACAGTTGGGCCACAGGAGTAAATCCGAACCTGCTCGCCCTCAATTTTCTGCAATTGTCGTGAAGCTGTCTCATAGAGGTGGAGATCGCTCGTAACGTGATTGGCGCGGTTAAAGACCGGTACTACTCGAAAGTAGGCAATCTCATCTGCGGTAAATCGCGCAACGGTGCCATCTTTCTTTACTAGTGAATTCTCATCTTGTAAGACACCTAAGAGGTCCCTAAAGCTCTCGCCATCGCGAAGTCGGATTGAAACCCGCTTTCCAATGGCGGCCGCTACCTCGACCTCAAATGTCATGTCGTAACCCTAATCGCACATTAATGACTTCGCAGGGTTAGAATTACCGCCTGCTCGATAGATTATTGAAGCCATAAAAGGAGGCCCGCCGTGACCTATGTGATTGCCCAGCCTTGCGTCGATGTGAAAGATAAGTCATGTCGCGAAGAGTGCCCAGTGGATTGCATCTATGAAGGCTCACGCATGCTCTACATCCAGCCAGATGAGTGTGTTGATTGCGGCGCTTGCGAACCTGTCTGTCCAGTAGAAGCGATCTACTATGAAGATGACGTTCCTGGTGAATGGCAGAACTACAAAGCTATCAATACCGAATTCTTTGTTGAGCTAGGTTCACCTGGCGGAGCATCAAAGGTGGGACAGACAAATACTGACCACGCTGATGT
>JAURJS010000058.1 GCA_030832135.1 Candidatus Planktophila sp. | reverse complement strand
GGGTATCAATACTCGTCGCTCAAAGGTGTGGGCATTCGTTCTGGGTGCAGCAGTTGCAGGTGTCGGTGGCGTTATCTACGCATCACAGATTCTCTCAATCGTTCCAGATCAATTTAACTTGAACGTATCGATCCTTATTCTCGCCTGTGTTGTCTTCGGCGGAATCGGAAACGTCTGGGGAGTAATCCTCGGAGCAGTACTCCTTGCATTTACACCAGAGCGCATCCGCTTCTTGAGCCAGCCACGTATCTTGGTATTCGGTATTGCTCTCGTTGTGATGATGAACTTACGTCCAGATGGAATCCTTCCTAAGAAGAAGCGAGAGCATCTGGAACCAGATTGGGATCATGTTGAAGAGTCCGGAGAAGGGGAGATCAAATAATGAGCGAAGTACTTCTCGAACTTAAGAACGTCACAATGAAGTTTGGTGGCGTTACTGCACTCAACGATGTCAATCTTCAAGTGAAGAAGGGCGAGATTCTTGCTCTTATTGGACCTAACGGTGCCGGTAAGACAACAATCTTCAACGTCATCACCGGTGTTTATAAGCCAACTTCAGGTGAGATCAATTTCAATGGAAAGTCACTGATTGGTAAGAAGCGCCACCAAGTTACAAAGACTGGAGTTGCTCGTACCTTCCAGAACATTCGACTCTTCGGTGAGTCAACAGCTCTTGAGAATGTTGTTACTGGAGCAGATATCCACTCAAAGTCAGGTGTCATCGGTGCAATCTTCGGAACTCCACGTTCACGTCGCGAAGAGAAGGCGGCGCTAGAGCGCTCACTTGAACTCCTCGACTTTATGGGACTCCGTAAGCATGCGGGACGACTTGCAAAGAACCTCCCATATGGAGATCAGCGTCGACTTGAGATTGCTCGTGCACTTGCAACCAATCCACAGCTCGTTCTTCTCGATGAGCCAGCTGCTGGCTTCAACCCAGCAGAGAAGGTTGCTCTTGCAGAGACAATCAAGAAGATTCGCGATGCGGGCTACACCGTCTTGCTCATTGAGCACGATATGTCGCTCATCATGGGAATCTCAGATCGCGTAGTTGTGATCGACTTCGGTCAGAAGATTGCTGATGACCTACCTTCTGTTGTTCAAAACGACCCTCGCGTAATCGAGGCTTATCTAGGAGCACCTGCAGATGCGTCTTGAAATCAAAGATCTCCACGTTCACTACGGCAAGATTGAAGCTATCAAAGGCGTATCTGTAGTCGTCAATGAAGGCGAAATCGTTACTCTCATCGGCGCTAACGGCGCTGGTAAGACAACAATGCTCAAGACCATCTCTGGACTTCGTCCAGTATCAAGCGGTCAGATCCTCTTCGACGGTCAAGATATCTCGAAGATGCCTGCACATGAGCGCGTGGACCTCGGTCTCTCGCAAGCTCCTGAAGGTCGCGGAATCTTCCCTGGTATGACAGTTCTCGAAAACCTTGAGATGGGTAAGTACCACCGCAAGGATCGCAAGTCAGAGATGAAGGAAGATCTCGAGAAGGTCTACCACTTGTTCCCACGCCTACTTGAGCGCATCAACCAAGCGGGTGGAACTCTCTCAGGTGGAGAGCAGCAGATGCTCGCAATTGGTCGCGCTCTTATGGCACGTCCAAAGGTTCTTCTCCTTGACGAACCTTCAATGGGTCTTGCGCCTTTAATGATTGCAAATATCTTCCGCATCATCACTGAGATCAACAATCTCGGCACAACAATTCTTCTCGTCGAGCAGAATGCACAGCAGGCGCTTCAGCGCGCACACCGTGCCTATGTTCTAGAGACAGGAAATGTAGTGAAGGAAGCTAAGGCTTCAGATCTACTTAATGATCCAGCAGTTCGCGCTGCTTATCTCGGCGTAGGAGCTCACTAACTTCTACAGTAGAAAATTAACGCTGCGCAAGAATAAGGCAGGTGATACGGGCAGTGCATGTGCGCTGCCCGTCTTCATTTTCAATGACAATCTCGTAGCTACACATAGTCTTGCCAAGGCTGATCGCCGTAGCGGTTCCGGTGACATAGCCTGATGTTGCTGATTTATGGTGAGTAGCGTTGATATCAACTCCCACAATCTTGCGATCGGGACCTGCATGAAGCTGAGTTCCAACAGAGCCGAGTGATTCAGCTAGCACCACATTTGCGCCACCGTGCAAGAGGCCTAGAGGTTGGGTATTGCCCTCAACTGGCATACGTCCAACGAGTCGCTGAGGGGATGCCTCAATTATCTCAATGCCCATCTTCTGATCGAGATGTCCTGAGCCACGTTCGCGGAGAATTGCCAAATAATCAGGTTGCGTCATAGTTCGAAATCTTAACTTGTTACATAGGATGTGCGCCATGAGCGCGCCTAAGAAACTCTTATTAATCGATGGTCACTCAATGGCCTACCGCGCCTTCTTCGCTCTGCCGGTCGAAAACTTCACGACTGCTATGGGGCAGCACACCAATGCAATTTATGGCTTTGCAACGATGCTTATCTCCTTGATGAAGGAAGAGAAGCCCACACATGTAGCTGTCGCATTCGATGTATCTCGAAAAACTTTCCGCTCCGAGATATTCCCCGAGTACAAAGCGAACCGAGCATCCACCCCGGATGAGTTTCGCTCCCAGATGTCTTACCTCCATGAATTCATCGATGGCTGCGGCATTGAACGCTTCCAACTTGAAGGTTATGAAGCAGATGACTTGATTGCAACAATCTCGAAGAAGGCCGAGATTGATGGCTTTGAAGTGCTTATCTGTACCGGCGATCGAGATAGCTTCCAGTTGGTCAACGAGAAGACAACTGTGCTCTATCCCAAGCGCGGGGTAAGTGAAATGGCGCGGATGACGCCTGATGCAGTCTTTGAAAAG
>JAURJS010000057.1 GCA_030832135.1 Candidatus Planktophila sp. | reverse complement strand
GAGCGCTTCCCTGATAAGGAAGAGGTCGATGGTTCAAGTCCATCTAGGCCCACCCCGCACTAACAACGGGGACCTAGCTCAATTGGTAGAGCACCGCCTTTGCAAGGCGGGGGTTAGGGGTTCGATTCCCCTGGTCTCCACTGAAGAACCCGTCACATGTGGCGGGTTTTTTACTACCCGCAGCGATAGGAAAAGAAATGACAACAGCAACTTTGCACACAACACTCGGTGACATCATTATCGAGCTCTTCCCTGATCACGCACCAAAGACAGTTGCAAACTTTGTAGAACTCGCAACTGGTGCAAAAGAGTGGACTGATCCACGCACAGGTAAGAAGTCAACTGAGAAGCTCTATGACGGAACAGTTTTTCACCGCGTCATCAGCGGCTTTATGATCCAAGGTGGAGATCCACTTGGTCAGGGCTTCGGTGGTCCAGGTTATGCATTCGCAGATGAGTTCCACGGTGAACTTCAATTCGATCGCCCATACATCCTTGCAATGGCGAACTCAGGACCAAATACAAACGGTTCACAGTTCTTTATTACCTCTGCGCCAACAACATGGCTCAACCGTAAGCACACAATCTTCGGTGAGGTTAAGGATGCTGCATCGCAGGCTGTTGTAGACAAGATTGAATCAACACCAACTGGCGCACAAGATAAGCCAGTAACACCAGTTGTTATCAATAGCGTCACAATCGCATAAGTAGTAATTAAGTAAGAAGTTCATGATTAAGAAGCCACAGAGCGCCGTATTAGCTTTAATTACGGTGATCTGTGGCTTCTATCTTTATCAGCTCATTGATTCTGGAATCGTCGGAACATATGCGCTCTATCGCTGGGATTACTTCAGCCAGACACATGAGTATTACCGACTATTTACCGTCGCCCTCTTACATGACACTTCGAGCACCATCCCGTTCCACCTAGCCTTTAACATGATGGTGCTCCATCAGCTCGGCACGCCGATCGAATATGTATTTGGCAAGGCGAAGTTCCTCACCATATTCCTCTTCTCACTTCTCTCAGGATCTCTCGCCTCGTCACTCTTTATGGATTGGAATGGCTACTCCATCGGTGCATCAGGAGCTGTCTTCGGCCTCTTCGGCGCCTTTATTGCAGCAGAGAAGTATTTAGGGGTTGAGGCAAAGAGCATCTACGTGATTGTGGGAATTAACTTTGCCCTTGGATTCACCATTGGCGGCGTCGATTGGCGCGCCCATCTAGGGGGCCTTATCGGCGGTTGGGTAATTACGAAGTTACTGCTCCGCCTTAACGCTTCGAAGTAATACCTGAGCAACATCGAGGACTTCCACATCTGATTGACGTGCTGTCATACCGTCACCGACCATGATGCGGCAGAACGGACAGGCAACCGCTACTTCTGGTGCGCCAGTCTCGATCGCCTCATCAACTCGGTTGAGGTTGATGCGCGAGCCAAGAGTCTCCTCCATCCACATACGACCTCCACCTCCACCGCAGCAGAATGAACGCTCTTGATTACGTGGCATCTCTTCGATGTCACAACCTGAAGCTTCTAGGAGTTCGCGAGGTGGTGCATAGATCTGATTGTGGCGACCGAGATAGCAAGGATCGTGGAAGGTGATCTTCTGATCAGCCTTATGAGGTGAAGTCTTTAACTTTCCTTCCTTCACCAAGGTATTGAGAAGCTGTGTGTGATGGAGCATCTGTAGCTCATAACCACTCTGTGCATAGTCCTTACCGATTGTTGTGAAGCAGTGAGGGCAGGTAACTACAACCTTCTTCACGCCACGATTACCGAAGGTCTCTTTAAATGTTTCGATATTTTCAGCAGCAAGGATTTGGTAGAGGAATTCATTTCCTGCTCGACGTGCAGGATCTCCCGTGCAGGTCTCGCGCTTACCGAGAACTGCAAAGTTCACGCCTGCCATATGCAGTAACTCTGCAACCGCCTTCGTTGTCTTCTTTGCGCGATCTTCATATGCGCCAGCGCAGCCAACCCAGAATAGATATTCAACTTCTTCTGGGAGCTCGCCACTGACAACGCGAACCGGGAAATCACACTCAGCGATCCATCCTTCGCGATCTTGCTTATTGGCACCCCATGGGTTGCCGGCCTTCTCAAGATTTCTAAATGTTCCACCGAGTTCAGTTGGAAACTCTGACTCAACAAGTACTTGGAAGCGTCGCATATTGACGATGTGATCAACATGTTCAATATCTACCGGGCATTCATTGACGCAGGCGCCACATGATGTGCAGGACCAGAGGACATCCATTGAAACAGGCGCTTTCTCACCGACCAGATTCTCGGTATCAACAACCTTTGCCATCGCATGATCGCGCATCGCCATAATCAGAAGCTTTGGTGAGAGCGGCTTATCAGTATGCCAAGCAGGGCATTGAGATTGGCAGCGACCGCACTCAGTACAGCTGGTCATATCGAGTAGGCCCTTCCAGGAGATATCTCCGCGGGTGCCAAGACCGAAGACATCATCATCGGCAGGATCTTCAAAGTTAACAGGCTTCCCATGTGACAACATCTCAGGGAGGGCGCCGAGTGAGGGCTCCTCAATATTGCGCTTGAAGTAGATATTGAAGAAGGCGAGGAAGCGGTGCCATGCAATACCCATTGTCAGATTTGAAGCGATGACAATAAACCAGAGCATCGAGACAAATATCTTCAGCGCTGCAACAACAACAATCGCATTTTCAATCGATGCAACTGACCAACCAGAGAAGAATTGAACTGCTGGCCATGAAATTGCGTAATGCCAGTTCCAACTCTCCTCATTGGCAAGTGCGCCTTCCAAGCCGCGAAGAGCAATAACACAGAAGACAACAGCCAAAATAGTTGCCTCAACATAATAGGCACGGCCTTGGTTGGAACCTTCAAAGCGTGATGTGCGCCCCTTATGCCAGAATCGTGTGGCCTGACGAATTCCAATGAGGGTAACGATTCCGATTCCGGTAAGGGCTGCGATTACTTCAGCGAAGAGTTCATAACCAACAAAGTGGCCGATGATAGGAAGTGCGAAATCTGGTTGGATCAATTGTCCGTAGGCGGTGATCAACGTTCCGAAGAGCGCTCCGAAGCCGACCATGACAAACCAGTGTGCGATTCCCGTTGCAGTGAAGTTGAGCATCTTGGTGTGGCCAAGTACCTCTTTGAGCATGTTCTTGGTTCGTGCAGCGCGATCTCCGGAACGCGTTGGATCTGGCTGTTGCTTCTTATAGATTGCAACTAATTGACGTACGCGAATGGCGAAAAGACCCACTGCGACGATTGTCAGGAGATAAGAGAGTGCGGCGATTACGAACATAACCGCAAGGGTAAACCTACTAGCTAGTTAAATTGAAGAATTGAAAGGTGATTTAAGCGAACTAGCGCCACTTTGTCGCAAGGCTAAAGCCCACTGCGATAAAGCTAAATCCGATAATCATGTTCCAAGCGCCGATACCTGAGATTGGGTAGACGGTCTGGCTGACATAGAAGATGACGATCCAGATGAGGCCGATGAGGAAATTAGCGACCATGACAGGAGCGAGCCACTTTGGGCTCTCTGTTGGTACGGTCTCTACAGCGTGAACCTGCTCTTCGTGAGCGTGCTGGGCTTGGACCTTCTTACGCAATTTCGACTTTGGCATAGGGCATAGATTACAGGAGAATTAGACTGTGGCCCGCATCCTTGTCGTCGATAACTACGACTCCTTCGTCTTCAATATCGTTCAGTACCTCGCGCAGTTGGGGGCTGAGTGCACCGTCGTGCGCAACGATCAGGTGGAGGCAGCTGAGGCGGCCAAATATGACGGAGTCCTCATTAGCCCAGGACCTGGAACGCCCGATAAGGCAGGCGTATCTATTCCGATGATTAAGTACTGCGCCGAGCACTCAATTCCTTTATTTGGAGTCTGTCTCGGCCATCAGGCAATCGGTGAAGCTTTCGGTGCAACTGTCTCTCGTGCACCAGAACTTCTCCACGGAAAGACATCGACTGTCCACCATAACGGCATGGGAGTGATGAAAGATCTTCCATCACCATTTACCGCAACTCGCTACCACTCACTCGCAGTTGAAGTTGATACCGTTCCTGAAGTTTTGGAGATCACAAGTAAGACCGACTCTGGTGTGATCATGTCGCTACGACATAAAAGCCTTCCGATTGAGGGAGTTCAATTCCATCCTGAATCTGTTCTTACAGAGCATGGACATAAGATGCTTGCAAACTTCTTAGTGACCTGCGGTGATGCAGGTGCGCTCGCTAAAGCAGAAGGTTTATCACCGGTAGTTAATCGGTAAATTATTTCGTATTACAACGAATAATTATGGCGCTCTATTGATTGTGATTGTTACTGAGTTACCGATCGTTTGTGTCGTGCCAGCATCAGGTGCTTGACGAATAACAACGCCAATAGGTTGAGCAGCGTCAAAGTCATAGAACTCCTTAATAAGGAATCCTGCTTGAATCAAAGTTGTCTTAGCTTGAATAGCTTCCACACCAACAAGAGATGGAACTGTTACCTCACCACTTGCAATCGTGAGAACAACTCCACTTCCAGCTGTTGTCACAGATCCCACCGGTGGGGAGACATCGAGGACTGTTCCTTGTGGTTGATCTGAAGGCGCCGCTATGGTCTGTGAAACTGTAAGACCCACAGCGGTGAGCGCTGCGCGTGCATCAATGAGCGCCATACCAACTAAATTATCGGGGACTATCGCATCTCCCGGACCATCTGAGATGGTGAGGACAATCGCTGAACCAAGTGGTGCATGAGTTGTTGCAAGCGGGCTCTGGCTGGCAATGCGGTCTGTTGGAATAGAGCCATCGTGAGCGCGCTTAATTGTGATGACATAGCCATCAAGGAGCGCTCGTGCCTGAGCCTCGGTGAGGCCAACAACGTTAGGAATAAGTGGCCCTGAATCCTGATTTCCACTGAGAAGGAAGCCAGTAATAGAGAGAGCGATAGCTGCGAAGAATGAACCGCCATAGAGAAGTGCGCTGCGGCGGGTAAAGAAAGGTTTCGTTGCAATCTTTGTTGTGACTGCCTGTCCTTGATGAACTCGAATCAAATCATCGAGCATAGATTGTGCGCTCTGATAACGATCATCTGCTTTCTTAGAGAGCGCAACTTTAAGAATTGTATCGACATCACCCGGCAGATCTGGCTGAATCGATCTCACCGATGGAACAACACCAGAGACATGTTGATAGGCGATAGAGACAGGTGTCTCACCGCTAAATGGTGGTTGACCGGTGAGAAGTTCGAAGAGGAGACAACCAGTTGAGTAGATATCGCTACGAGCATCAGCTGCATCACCCACAGCTTGTTCTGGTGAGAGATATTGAGCTGTGCCGACAACATTCCACGTACTTGTGAGAGTTGCACCAAGATCATCCATGGCACGTGCAATTCCAAAATCCATCACCTTAACATCGCCATTATCTGCAATCATCACATTAGCTGGCTTGATATCGCGGTGAACGATATTTCGTTGATGGGAATATTCAAGCGCTGCAAGAACTTGCTCCACAATTCCAAGTGCATCTGGAAGAGAGATACGTTCTCCTTGATGAATCAAAGAACGGAGTGTGTGTCCGGTGACGAGCTCCATCACAATATAAGGAGCAGGTTCTTCACCAGAGTCATAGACAGCGACGATTCCTGGGTGATTAAGACCCGCAGCAGCCTTTGCCTCTTTACGAAAACGAGCAACGAAGGCAGGATCTTTTGCGAGATCACTACGAAGAATCTTGACTGCAACCTTTCGTGAGAGGCGCTGATCTTGTGCGATATAGACATCGGCCATTCCGCCGGTACCAATCATCTCGCCAAGTAAGTAGCGATCTCCAAGGAGCTGAGACATCATTTTGCAGCTCCTAATAAAGTCAGTGGCTCTTGAATATCGTTATTGAGAACATCGGCAACAATAACGGTGACATTGTCTGGGGCACCATTTATATAGACAGCGTCAACGAGCGCGTCGACTGCTGCGCCACGTGCCTTTCCTTTAAGAATTGATTTGATCTCTTTATCGCTCAAGACAGTTGTTAAGCCATCGCTACAGAGGAGAAAACGGTCATCCGCCTTCACTTCATAGATTGAGAGCACGGGATGATTTCGACCATCTCCCATGAGAACCTGGGTGAGGACCGAACGTTGAGGGTGAGTTGCGATATCAGCCTCAGTGATACTGCCTTGATCGAGTAGCTCTTGAATAACAGTGTGATCGGTAGTTAATTGTTCAAATGAGCTTCCGCGCAGTCGATAGATTCTTGAATCACCAACATGGAGGGCGACTACATCGCCATCCCTTAAGAAGAGGGCTGAGAGAGTCGTACCCATTCCCGAAAGCTCTGGCCTCTCTTGTGTATATGCAGCGATTGTCTGATCTATATTTGTGAGAGAGGTTGCATAGAGATCATCGGCAGATTCGATATCAATATCTTTACTTGTGAAAACTTCCGACTCTTTGAGGAGAGTTGTGATTGCAATGCGCGATGCAACTTCTCCAGCAGCATGGCCACCCATTCCATCTGCAACAGCGATGAGTGCTCGTGAGGTGAGAGCAGAATCTTCATTGCCGGCACGCACAAGACCGACAGCAGATTTAGCTGCGGTGGCAAAGAAGAGCGCGCTCATGCTCCCATAATAAGGGTCTCTGGGCGGAGATGGATTGCACTTGCTACCCTCGCCCTCATGCTCATCTATGCACACCGAGGCGCCAGCGCTGACTTCCCGGAAATGACGGAGAGCGCTTACCTAGGAGCTGTTACTCAAGGTGCCGATGGTTTTGAGTGCGACCTGCGGTTGAGTAGAGATGAAGTGCCACTTCTCTGGCATAACGCATCGATGTTGGAGCGAGCTGGAAATCGCGGTCTCATTGCAGAGATGACATTTGCAGAGATCAAGCAGGCATATCCGCAAATTCTGACGCTCGATGATTTTCTTGATATCGCAATCAATCATAAGAAGAACGTTCTCATTGAAACAAAACATCCTGTGATCAGCGGTAATCGTGTGGAAGAGATCCTTATTGAGAAACTCCGCGATAGGAAAGTTCCAAAGTCTATTGAGGTATCAGTATTGTCCTTTAGTTGGTTCGCTGTTGAGAAGGTGAAGCGATTAGATTCTTCAATCCCAACAACTTTCCTCATGCATCGACATACGCCGCTCACTCTTGCTCGATTATCTTCAGCACCTTCGATTGGACCTGGTATCGATCTCCTTCGAGGCAAGCCAGAACTTGCCTCGAAGATTAAGAAGATGGGTAAATCTCTCTCAGTTTGGACGGTAGATCGCGCTGAAGATATAGAGCTCTGTAAGGAATTAGGCGTGGATAATCTGATTACAAATACGCCGGCGCATGCACGCAGATTCTTTTAGTATCCTTAGCCAATGCATACATACGCCTACTTAGGTCCTGCTGGGACCTTTACCGAGGCGGCGCTCCTGAAAATTGCTGGAGCAGATGATCTGCGAACTCCCTACAACACCGTCACCGCAGCTCTCGATGCAGTGCGAGCAGACAGAGCAGATTTCGCCCTTGTTCCGATTGAGAACTCAGTTGAGGGCGTAGTTGCACGTACTCTCGATGAGTTAGCAACTGGCGAGCCTCTGACAATCGCAGCTGAAGTTACATTGCCAGTCACCTTCGACCTGATGGTCAAAGCGGGGACGAGAGATATCAAGCGAATCGGCACCCATCCCCATGCGGAGTCACAATGCCGCACCTATATATCTACCAACTATCCAGATGCGGTGATCTTCCCAACGAATTCAACGGCAGCAGCAGCTGAGCTCGTTGCCCGCGGTGAGCTCGATGCTGCAATTGCATCAACGGTTGCCGCCGAAAACTTTGGACTTGAGGTCATCGCTCAAAATATTGGAGATAACCAGATCGCTGTCACTCGTTTTATCGCAGCTCAGAAGCCAGGCAATCTCTCATCTTCCACCGGGCACGATCGCACATCCCTTGTCGTCTATATCGATATCGACCACGCAGGAGCGCTTCTCGAGATCCTCACAGTCTTCGCTAAATATGATGTCAACCTGACATTTATCCAGTCACGTCCAACAGGTCGCGAGCTCGGTCACTACCATTTCATCATTGATGTCGAAGGCCATATCAACGACGAGGCAGTTGCTAAGTCGATGGAGGAGCTCCGCGAAATCTGCGATGACATTAGATTCCTAGGTTCATATCCACGAGAGGTGCGATCATGATTGATATCAAGTTCCTACGCGAAAACCCAGATGTGGTTCGCGCATCTCAAAAAGGTCGCGGTGAGAACGTTGAGCTAGTCGATCAAATTCTTGCAATCGATGAGATCAAGCGCGCTGCAATCAATGAATTCGAACTCTTACGTCAAGAGCAGAACGTTCTCTCTAAGAGCGTTGGCGCAGCGAAGGGTGATGAGAAGACAGCGCTCCTTGCCAATGCAAAGGAGCTTGCTGACAAGGTAAAGGCTGCTGATTCAAAGCGTGGAGAGATTGAAGAGCAGGCCAAGCAGCTTGTGATGCAACTTTCTAACTTGCTCGATACTGAAGCGCCAATCGGTGGCGAAGAGGATTTCGTTACGATTGAACATATTGGAACCCCACGTGATTTCACCAAGGATGGCTTTGAACCAAAAGATCACGTTGAACTCGGAAAGTTGCTCGGCGCAATTGATACAGAGCGCGGTGCAAAGGTCGCAGGTTCACGTTCTTACTATTTAACCGGCGCAGGTGCGATGCTTGAGTTTGCACTCGTTAACTATGCAATTCAATCCGCGCTAAAGAATGGCTTCACCCCAGTAATCCCACCAGTACTTGTTAACCCATCTGCGATGGAGGGAACAGGATTCCTAGGGCAGGCTGCTGAGAATGTCTATCGCATTGAGAAAGATGATGTCTATCTTGTTGGAACCTCTGAAGTTCCACTTGCTGCCATGCATATGGATGAGATATTGCCAGCCGATAAGTTGCCGATGCGTTATGCCGGTTACTCATCATGTTTCCGCCGCGAGGCAGGAACATATGGAAAGGATACTCGCGGAATCATCCGTGTTCACCAATTTGATAAGGTCGAGATGTTCTCATTCTGTAAGCCGGAAGAGGCGAAAGAAGAGCATAAGCGCCTACTGCAGTGGGAGAAGGACTTCCTCAATGCGATGGAGATCCCATATCGCGTCATTGATGTGGCATCAGGAGATCTCGGATCTAGCGCAACACGTAAGTTTGATATTGAAGCGTGGATTCCAACACAAGGTGCCTATCGCGAGGTAACCAGCACATCTAACTGCACTGAGTATCAGGCACGTCGCCTCAATATTCGTTACAAGGATGCAGATGGCACAAAGGCAATTGCAACACTGAATGGAACACTTGTTGCAATCCCACGCATGATTGTTGCAATCCTTGAGAACCATCAGAATGCAGATGGAACTGTCAATGTCCCTGCTGCACTTCAGCCATTCCTTGGCACTGCGAAGCTCGAATTAGTATGAGTCAGGTAAGTGGCCTGCGCCCAAAGCTCATCGCAACAGATCTCGATGGAACTATCGTTAATCACGATGGTCGCATCTCAGAGCGCACGGTAAAGGCTTTCACAAAGGCACGTGATCTCGGCGTTGAAGTTTTCTTTGTTACTGGTCGCCCACCACGTTGGATGCCAGAGATTCGCGAAGCTTTTGGTTTTGGAAGTGCAATCTGCGGTAATGGTGCGATGTTATATGACTTGATGGGCGATAAAGTTTTAGAAGAGTGGCTCATTGATCTTCCAGAACAACTTGAGACAGTAAAGCGTCTACGTCTTGCGATTCCAGAAGTTTCATTTGCAGTGGAGTCACATAGTTACTTCCACCGTGAGAAGGCATATATCCCTCGTTGGGATGTGGGTCTGGACAATATTGGCGTTCACACGATTGAAGAAGTTCTTCAATCACCTGCGCTCAAGATGCTGGCACGGTGCTCCCAACAGAATTTTTCATCGGATGAGATGTTGGATATCGCACTAAGAGAACTCGATGGTCTCGTCACTGTTACCCACTCCAATCCTCATGATTCACTTCTAGAGATTTCAGCTCTCGGAGTCTCTAAGGGTGCAACGCTTGCACGCATGGCGCAGCGCCTTGGAATCACAGCTGATGAGTGCGTTACCTTTGGCGATAATCCCAACGATTTCTCCATGCTCGAATGGGCAGGCCGTTCCTATGCAATGTCATCTGGCCACCCTGATGGAGCGAAATACGCCAAGAGCGTTGCTGGCGCCTGCGAGGAAGATGGCGTCGCCATCGCTATCGAGGCCCTGCTCGATCTCCCTTCACTCTAATTTTTCAAAAGTAGCCACTCTCTAGTAGCCTCTCCCACGGAGGACTCGCATAGCGGCCGAGTGCACCGGTCTTGAAAACCGGCAGGTGAAAGCCTCGTGGGTTCAAATCCCACGTCCTCCGCGCTAAACGAAGCCCGTCTGCATGCACTGCAGGCGGGTT
>JAURJS010000056.1 GCA_030832135.1 Candidatus Planktophila sp. | reverse complement strand
CGGCCCGGGTCGCGACCAAACAATCGTCGTGAAGGATTTCATCTAAGCCATGAAAATCCTCCTAGTCGGAAGCGGCGGTCGCGAACACGCACTTGCACTAGGACTGCAGGCAGATTCTGCTTGTACTGAACTTCACGTTGCTCCAGGAAACCCTGGCATCGGAGAGTTTGCAGAGATTCATCCGCTAGCCGTTACCGATAACGCTGCAATAGCAGCTCTCGCACAATCGCTAGCCGTCGATCTTGTTGTCATTGGCCCTGAAGTTCCACTCGTCAATGGCGCAGCTGATGTCATACGCGCGCTAGGTATTCCAGTCTTTGGGCCATCAAAAGCGGCAGCTCAACTGGAAGGCTCTAAAGATTTTGCAAAAGGCGTAATGCGCGATGCCGGCGTTCCCACTGCACAAAGCTATACCTGCACGACTCAAGAAGAAATTGAGAAGGCACTTGATGCATTCGGAGCACCTTATGTTGTTAAAGATGATGGGTTGGCTGCAGGTAAAGGTGTTGTCGTAACTCAAGATCGAGACGAAGCGCTCAAGCATGCACTTCAATGCGATCGCGTCGTTATCGAAGAGTATTTAGATGGACCAGAGATTTCGCTATTTGGAATCTCAGATGGTCGCAATATTCTTGCGATGGATCCAGCTCAAGATTTCAAGCGAGCTTATGATGGAGATCAAGGACCGAATACAGGTGGAATGGGCGCATACTCACCACTTCCATGGGCACCTGCTGAGATAGTCGAAGAGACATATGAGAAAGTCCTGGCACCGATGATTGCCGAGATGGCAGCGCGCGGAACCCCTTTCGTAGGCTTGTTATATGCCGGCCTTGCGCTGACAAAGAACGGCCTCAAAGTCATTGAATTCAACGCGCGCTTTGGCGATCCAGAGACTCAAGTATTGATTCCACGTTTACAAACGCCGCTTGCGACACTGCTCTTTAACGCAGCAACAGATAATCTCGATGACACAGTTCTTACCTGGCGTGAAGAGAGCGCAGTAACTGTTGTTCTTGCATCAGAGGGTTACCCAGAGGCTCCTAAGACAGGTGTGAGTATTGTTATTCCAACTTGTATGGATACAACTGTTTATCACGCAGGAACTGCAAACACTTCTCATGGCTTGGTATCAAGTGGTGGACGAGTTCTCACAATTACCGGCCTTGGAAAAGATCTCCAAGAGGCGCGCGAAAAAGCTTATGGAACAATCACGAAAATATTGTGTGAGAACTCTTTTTTCCGTTCAGATATAGCACTGACAGCAAGTGAGGGGAAGTAATAATGAGCATATTGGCTAATCGTTATGCATCTGATGAGATGCGCAAAGTCTTTGCACCTGAGGCCAAGATCATTGCTGAACGTCAGTTATGGGTGGCAGTTGCTCGAGCACAATCCCAGCTAGGCCATGCAATCGATGCATCTGTCATTGCTGACTATGAAAAGGTAATTAACAACGTTGACCTAGCATCGATTGATGCACGCGAGAGAGTTACTCGCCACGATGTGAAGGCGCGCATTGAAGAGTTCAACGCACTTGCAGGTCATGAGGCAATTCATGCTGGAATGACAAGTCGTGACCTCACTGAAAATATTGAAGCGTTGCAGATTCGCGATGGCCTCAACATTGTGCGCGATAAGGTCGTTGCGCTCCTTGCACAATTAGGAGCGAAGGCTGCGCTCTATGCAGATCGTCCCATCGCAGGTCGCTCGCACAATGTTCCTGCTCAAATTACAACGTTAGGGAAGCGTTTTGCCTCGTCGGCAGAGGAGCTCCTCTATGCCTATGAGCGACTTGAATCCCTCCAAAACCGTTACCCCATGCGTGGAATTAAGGGTCCAGTCGGCACGGCGCAGGACTCAATCGATCTCCTCGGTTCAACAGAGATTCATCAGAAGCTCGAGGCATCTATCGCTGCAGAGCTTGGCTTTGATCGCGTTCTCGACTCAACAGGGCAGGTCTATCCGCGTTCCCTCGATTATGAAGTTCTCACAACGCTTGTGCAGCTCGCGGCTTCTCCATCATCTCTTGCCACATCGATTCGTCTGATGGCAGGTGCTGAACTTGTCACTGAAGGTTTTAAAGATGGACAAGTCGGATCTTCTGCGATGCCACATAAGATGAATACGCGTTCTTGTGAGCGAGTAAATGGACTCACTGTGATCTTACGTGGTTATGCATCAATGGTCTCTGAACTTGCCGGCAATCAGTGGAACGAAGGCGATGTCTCGTGCAGCGTAGTTCGCCGCGTGGCTATCGCAGATGCTTTCTATGCTATCGATGGTTTATTGGAAACTATGCTTACAGTTCTCAACGAATTCGGAGCATTCCCTGCAGTTATCGATGCTGAGCTCGAGCGTTACCTACCTTTCCTTGCAACAACTAAGATTTTGATGGCATCTGTTAAGGCGGGAGTAGGTCGTGAAGTTGCCCATGAAGCGATTAAGGAGCATGCAGTTGCCGCTGCACTTGGAATGCGTCAAGGTAAAGCAAATGGTTTACTCGATGCGCTAGCTGGCGATGATCGCGTTCCTCTTAACCGCGCAGAGCTTGATGCGCTGATTGGTAACCCAATTGATTTCACAGGTGATGCGCGTGAACAAGTTGCTCGCGTTGTTGCTCGCGTTGAATCGATTGCAAAGAAGTATCCAGACGCTGCAACATATAAGCCAGGTTCTATTCGATGAGCGGATTCGGAGCAGCGGGCGCACCTGTTGCGCCGATGATTGATGGATGGACGCATATTCGCACCGGCAAGGTGCGCGATCTTTATAGCAATGGCGAAGGCGAGATTTTGCTCGTTGCATCAGATCGCATCTCAGCCTTTGATTGGGTTCTTCCCTCAGAAATCCCCAATAAAGGCGCGATTTTGACGCAGTTATCACTCTTCTGGTTTGAGCTCCTTGGCGATATTGTCCCCAACCACATCATCACCGAAGATGTTCCAGCATCTGTGATGGATCGCGCTGTGATTGTGCAACCACTTGAGATGTATGAAATTGAGTGCGTCGCCCGTGGATATCTGACTGGAAGTGGGCTCACTGAATATAACGAGAGCCGCGCTGTCTGTGGAAATACATTGCCGGAAGGGCTACTCGATGGCTCTCAACTTCCCTCATCTATCTTCACGCCAGCAACAAAGGCAGAGGTTGGCGATCACGATATCAATATTGACTTTGATGCAGCTGCTGCAATTGTTGGTCACGATATTGCGCAAGAGCTGCGTGCAACAACTTTAAAGTTATATGACACCGCAGCTGAATACGCCCTTGGCAGAGGAATCATTCTCGCTGATACCAAATTTGAATTCGGAGCTAACTCTGAAGGCGCCATCACTTTAGGAGATGAAGCGCTCACGCCAGACTCATCGCGATTCTGGGAGGCAGATGGTTGGGCGCCTGGAAAGTCACAGCCCTCCTTTGACAAGCAATTTCTCCGTGATTGGTTGATCTCAACTGGGTGGGATAAGAAGTCACCACCACCAGAGCTCCCACAAGAAATTATCGAGAAGACGGCAGCTCGATATGAAGAAGCCTTTGAAAGAATTACAGGAACAAAGTTTTAACTACTAGGTAGAGATAGCGAAGGAGAGAAAAATGGCAACAATCGTGGTGGATGTAATGTTGAAACCAGAGATCCTCGACCCACAAGGTAAGGCTGTGGCATCAGCCCTTCCTCGCCTTGGTTTCTCCTTTGCGACCGATGTTCGCCAAGGTAAGCGATTTGAGATCACAGTAGAGGGTGAACCAACCGCTGCTCAACTTGCAGAGGTAGAGATTGCAGCAGAGAAGTTGCTCTCCAATCCTGTGATTGAGAACTTCACAGTTCGAGTAGAGAAGTAAGCGATATGAAGATTGGTGTTGTGACCTTTCCGGGAACGCTCGATGATCGAGATGCCGCCCGCGCCGTTCGCTATGCAGGGAGCGAGGCTATTGAGCTCTGGCACGATGATGCCGATCTCAAAGGCGTCGATGCCGTAATCCTTCCTGGCGGATTCTCTTATGGAGATTACCTGCGTTGTGGGGCGATTTCACGCTTCTCACCAGTGATGGAGCCTCTCATTGCAGCGGCAAAGGGCGGCATGCCGCTCCTTGGAATCTGTAATGGTTTCCAGGTACTCGCCGAGGCCCACCTCATTCCAGGTGCTCTCACACGTAATCAGCATCTTCACTTCCTCTGCACAGATCAGAAGATCAGAATTGAAAATAACACCACCGCGTGGACAAGTTCATTCTCAGAAGGTCAAGAGCTCGTCATCCCATTGAAAAATGGTGAGGGTTCTTACCAGTGTGACGATGAGACCTTGAAGATGCTCGAAGGAGAAGGTCGAATCATTGCTCGCTATGTTGGCGAGAATCCCAATGGTTCCCGAAATCTCATTGCAGGTATCTCTAATGAGCGCGGAAATATTGTCGGTCTTATGCCACACCCTGAGCATGCAGTTGATGCACTCACAGGTCCTGGAACAGATGGACTTGGATTCTTCACATCAGTGTTGAAGACGATGGTTTCTGGAGGGATGAAGTAAATATGTCACTCGATACAGTTGCGAAAGCAATCGCAAATCCCGATACACCACAGCCATTTGCAGAACTTGGTCTCAAAGCAGATGAATATGCAAGCATCAAGGAGATTCTTGGTCGCCGCCCAACTTCATCAGAGCTCGCTATGTACTCTGTGATGTGGTCAGAGCATTGCTCTTATAAATCTTCGAAGGTCCATCTCAAGCAATTTGGCGAGAAGGCGGTGAAGACAGATGCGCTTCTCGTGGGTATTGGTGAGAATGCAGGCGTAGTAGATGTCGGCCAGGGTTATGCCGTCACATTTAAAATCGAATCACATAACCACCCATCATTTATCGAGCCTTATCAAGGCGCTGCAACAGGCGTTGGCGGAATTGTGCGCGATATTCTCACAATGGGTGCGCGTCCTATTGCTGTTATGGATCCACTTCGCTTTGGTCCAGCAGATGCAGCTGACACGCGCCGCGTTCTGCCAGGTATCGTCGCTGGCGTTGGTGGATATGGAAACTGTTTAGGACTACCCAATATCGGTGGCGAGGTCGTCTTTGATGAGACCTATCTTGGAAACCCACTTGTTAATGCGCTCTGCGTTGGAGTGATGAAACATAGCGATATCAAGTTGGCTAAGGCTGCCGGAGCCGGAAATCTCGTTGTTTTATACGGTGCCAAGACCGGTGGCGACGGTATCGGTGGGGTCTCTGTATTGGCATCTGAGACCTTTGAATCTAAAGGCCCGGCAAAGCGACCTGCGGTTCAAGTAGGAGATCCCTTTGTTGAGAAGGTATTGATTGAGTGTTCACTCGAGATCTTTGCTGAGGATTTAGTTGTTGGTATTCAAGATCTAGGTGGTGCGGGACTTTCTTGTGCAACATCAGAGCTGGCATCAGGCGGCTCTGGTGGCATGAAGGTTCAGTTGGATAAAGTTCCATTGCGCGACCCATCACTGTCACCAGAAGAAATCTTGATGTCAGAATCACAAGAGCGTATGTGTGCGATTGTGGAGCCATCAAAGATTGATCGTTTCCTGGAGATCTGTAAGAAGTGGGATGTGACATCAACGGTTATTGGTGAAGTCACGGATGGAAATCATCTTGAGATCACCTTTAATGGCGAACTCATCGTCGATGTGCCACCTCGCACCGTTGCCCATGATGGACCGGTATATAACCGACCATTGGCAAAGCCTGATTACATCGACCTTGTTGCCAAGGAAGTTATCAATCCACCACTTCCTTCAACTGCGGCTGAGATCAAAGAGGCAATCCTCAAGATTGCAGCCACTCCTAATCTTGCTGATAAATCATGGGTGACAGATCAATACGATCGTTATGTTCAAGGAAATACCATTCAATCTCAACCAGATGATTCTGGAATGGTTCGTATCGATGAGAAGACTCACCTCGGTGTTGCTGTGGCGACAGATGCCAATGCCAACTGGTCCTATCTCAATCCTTATGAAGGTGCGAAGTTGGCACTTGCAGAGGCGGCTCGCAATATCGCAACAGCAGGTGCAAAGCCACTTGCGGTAACTAACTGTCTCAACTTTGGATCTCCCGAAGATCCAGGTGTGATGTGGCAATTTGCTGAATCAGTACGCGGACTAGCCGATGGTTGTCTTGAGATGGGCCTACCTGTTACAGGTGGAAATGTCTCCTTCTACAATCAGACTGGAACGGTTGCAATCCTTCCCACTCCAGTGATTGGAGTTTTGGGGGTCATCGAAGATGTCCGCACCCGTACGCCAATGTCCTTTAAAGAGGCTGGTTTAGAGCTCTTTCTCCTTGGTGCCACCGATGAAAATCTCTCAGGCAGCGAGTGGGCCTATATCCATGG
>JAURJS010000055.1 GCA_030832135.1 Candidatus Planktophila sp. | reverse complement strand
CTCGCGGCTCTGAAATTAAACCGAATCTCTTTCCATGCTGATCCGAAGAAACCTGAAATATTTTTAGGCGAGCGCAATATCTCTGAGGATATTCGCACGCTCAATGTCACAAATAAGGTTTCAATCATCGCTGCAAATCCTGAAATCCGCGCAGAGCTGCTTCTCTTGCAGCGATCTATAATTGACAAAGCTGAGCGAGGAATCGTTGTAGAAGGTCGCGATATCGGAACTGTTGTCTGCCCTGATGCAGCGCTCAAGGTTTATTTAACAGCAGATATTGATGCGCGAACTTCTCGCCGTGAAAGTGAGATCAATGATGCAACTATCTCAACTGAGATTGTTGCTGACTCACTAACCTCCCGTGATGAGCTTGATTCCACCCGGAAAACAAGCCCATTATCAATGGCTTCTGATGCTGTTCATATAGATAGCACTGAACTGGATTTAGCAGAGACGATTGAACGAGTGTGGGAGTTGCTCGTCGAGCGCTCACTTCTGGGTCTGCCGATTGTTGCAATTCTTGGCCGCCCTAACGTTGGTAAATCAACTTTGATCAATCGATTTATTGGACGTCGTGAAGCAATCGTTGAAGACACGCCAGGAGTGACTCGTGATCGCGTTCAATATGAATGCGAGTGGGGCGGGCGTCGCTTCATCGTGATGGATACCGGAGGATGGGAATCTCGTCCCGATGGAATCTCTGTTGCGATATCTGCTGGCGCTGAACTTGCTATGGAGGAGGCAGATATCTTGGCATTTGTTGTCGATGCACAAGTGGGTGCACTCGATGAAGATGATGTGATGGTTCAAGAGCTTCGTAAGGCAAAGAAACCGACAATTTTGATTGCAAATAAAGTTGATGGTGATAATGATGAGTCTGATGCGCACGCTCTTTGGAATCTTGGATTAGGTCAACCGCACTTTGTCTCTGGTCTGCATGGCCGAGGTTCTGGAGATTTGCTTGATGCCATCGTTAACTCTCTGCCTGAAGTAGGACGAGCGCAGACACAAGATGGGTATCGTCGCATTGCGTTGATTGGTCGACCAAACGTCGGTAAATCAAGTCTTCTCAACGCCCTCGCTGGCGAAAATAGATCTATCGTTGATGATGTAGCTGGTACAACGCGTGACCCAGTTGACTCTTTGATTGAAATCGGTGGCCAGGTTTGGCGTTTTGTTGATACAGCTGGAATTAAGAAGCGTGCAAATCAGGCAAGTGGAACAGATTATTACGCAACGCTTCGAACACAGACAGCGCTAGAACGTTCTGAATGTGTGGCTCTTGTTCTCGATGCATCAGTTCCGATTTCTGAGCAGGATCTTCGCATCATCTCGATGGTGGAGGATTCTGGTAAAGCGATGGTTCTGGTCTTGAATAAGTGGGATCTCGTCGATGAAGATCGTAGAGAGCAGTTGGAGAAGGAGCTCGACCGACATCTCGGCCATATCGAATGGGTCCAGCGAGTTAATGTGGCAGCAAAGACCGGTTGGCACCGAGATCGTTTGGCGCCAGCTCTTCGCACCGCCCTCTCCTCATGGGAGAAGCGCGTTCCTACCTCAAAGCTCAACTCATTCCTCGGTGCACTTATCGGCGCAACCCCACCACCTGTCCGTGGCGGTAAGCAGCCTAAGGTCTACTACGCAACGCAGGCGGGTATCGCTCCACCTAAGTTTGTCGTCTTCTCATCAGGCTGGATTGAAGCCTCATATCGTCGCTTTATTGAGCGTCGCCTCCGTGAAGAGTTTGGCTTCCCTGGAACCCCGGTTCAGGTTGCAATTCGAGTCAAGGAGCGCGATAAGGAGTGAGGCAGTATCTGACGATACCGAATGCCCTCACCGCGCTGCGTGGTCTGGGAGTGCCGCTCTTTATCTGGCTCGCACTCGTTGAAAAAGCAGATGGATGGGCGATTCTCGTCCTGGCCATCGGTGGGATTACCGATTACCTAGATGGAAAGTTGGCTCGCCTCTGGAATCAGACTTCTCGCTTTGGGGAGTTGGCAGATCCGGCGATCGACCGTATCTATATCGTCGCAACTTTAATCGTTCTCTACCTACGCGATGCTCTGCCGCTCTGGGTGATAGCACTTCTCCTGGCGCGAGATCTTCTCCTCGGTGGAGTCACTATCGCCTTAACGCGCAATGGCCTGCCACCTTTAAAGGTCACCTATCTCGGCAAAGCCGCGACCTTTAATCTCCTCTATGCATTCCCATTCCTGCTGCTCGCGCTGAGTGACTCATTGGCGGGAACTCTCGCATTTATCTTCGGTTGGGCCTTCGCCATCTGGGGGATTGGTCTCTACCTTGTCACAGGTGTCTCCTATTTCCTGAGCGCTCTGAAAAGTATTAGAGTGCCACCATCTGAACGGATCATCGAAGTAGATTAGCCATCTGCTAACACGGAGTTAGCAGATCGATAGAGATATAAGAAGAGGGTTCCATGTCACAGATTCCTGCAGAGCTTGAATATACAAAAGAGCACGAGTGGGTTGCTCCAACAGCAACTGCGGGAACAATTCGTATGGGAATTACCGACTTTGCCCAAGGAGCTCTCGGTGACATCGTTTATGTGCAGATGCCAAAGGTGGGCGACCCTGTCGTTGCCGATAAGGTCTGTGGCGAAGTCGAGTCCACTAAATCCGTTTCAGAAATCTTCGCACCCGTCACCGGTACCGTTGTTGCAGTCAACGATGCACTTAACGCCGCGCCGGAGCTTGTCAACTCTGATCCCTATGGAGCAGGGTGGTTGGCAGAGATATCCGTAAGTGGCGAGCCAGCAACACTTCTGTCCGCAGCGCAATATGGTGAGATCACCGGTTAAGACTTTCGGTCTATCATCCTAAGATTCGAGATTTCTCCGGCTTGATAATTTCTCGCCAACTCTCTACTGTCAGGCTCTAGTTGAAGTAGAGGGGGTTTTCATGGCTGAGCCAGTTCCATCACATGAAGTGACTACAACCCTCCACCTCGGAGTTCGATCTGTTACAGATTCTTCCCCAGTAGCGCTGATCGAAAAGCTGATTGCTGAATCTTCATCGGAGGAGCAGCAAGTTCTTCAAGAGGTCATGGATGGAGATGGAGATCGCGCAATGGTCTTTATCCATCGTGGGCCATCACGCGGAGCAAGATTTCTAATTACTGAAGCAGGCTCAACGATAGGTCGAGCGCCATCAAATGAGATCTTCCTCGACGATGTGACTGTATCTCGTTCGCACGCTTCAATTAAGAAGGATGGGCCAGAGTTCATCTTCACAGATTCAGGAAGCCTCAACGGTTCCTATATCAATAACCAACAAGCATCAACACACCGCTTACAGACAGGCGATGAGATTCAAATCGGCAAGTTCCACATGCTCTTTATCGGCAGCAAAATTATTGAAGGCAACACAAGTTCTAGTAACAATCAATCAGGGGGGAAGTAAGTGAGCGTTCCAGCACGTGCATATTTAAGTATCGGAGAAGTTCTGACCAAGCTCCGTGGCGATTTCCCTGATATCACTATTTCAAAGATTCGCTTCCTTGAATCAGAAGGTCTGATCGAGCCGCAGCGCACACCATCTGGTTACCGTAAATTCACCAGTAATGATCTCGATCGCCTCCGCTATGTACTTCTCGCTCAGCGTGATCAGTATCTTCCGCTGAAGGTTATTAAAGATAATTTAGATGCTCTCGACCGTGGCCTTGTTCCAACCCCCCAGGGAACTGCTGTTCCACGTCCGACTTTAGGTCTTGCAACAATCGATGGCGAGATTGCTCCCTCAACCTTTGGTGAGCAGTCAGAGATGCGCCTTTCACGAGAAGAGCTCATCAACGCCTCAGGGATTACAGATTCACAGCTAGTAGAGCTTGAGTCATTTGGGCTCATTACTCTCCGCGGTCGTCACTACGATGCTGATGCGCTCTCTGTTGCGAAGGCTGTTGCAGAGATGGCTTCATTCGGAATCGAAGCGCGCCACTTGCGTTCATTTAAGACTGCAGCAGATCGCGAAATTGGTTTAATTGAACAAGTGATCACGCCCTTTACTCGTCAGAAATCAACAGAGGCGAAGGCGCGTGCTGAGGAAGTTCAGCGAGAGATTGCAGCGCTCTCTGTTCGACTCCACGCCTCACTCGTTCGCAGCGGTCTCAACCGCCCTCGCTAATGTTCACACTGGTTGAGGTTGTCGGTGTTCGAATCGAGATGCCATCGAATCAGCCGATAGTCCTCCTCAAGGAGATGGAGGGGAGAACCTTCCTCCCGATCTGGGTTGGCTCAGTAGAGGCAACTGCGATCGCATTTGCCCAGCAGGAGCTTCGTCCACAACGTCCGCTCACACATGATTTGATCGTTGACCTCCTTGCAACCACAGATACAACACTTTCTGCAGTGCACATCACCGATATGGTCGACGGCATCTTCTATGCCGAGCTTCGCCTGCGGGGGATAGGCGGGGAGCTAGCACCTCTCTCTGTTAGACCCTCAGATGCGATCGCAATCGCCTTGCGCACCAAGAGCAATATCTTTGTCAGCCAGGCGCTTCTGGAGAAGGCGGGCATCCAGATTCCGATAGGGGAAGAGGTTCAAAGCGATGAAGAGGTTGAGGCCTTTAGGGAGTTCCTCGACCAGATCAACCCTGAGGATTTCGCCTAAAAGCTGAGGGGGAAGGGTTAAACTCTTAACCTCAAGTAGAGGTTTGGAGCGTGTCGCTCCCACGAGAATGCAACGGTTCAACCTACCCTTTACCGTACCCACATCCCCATGGGTCATTTCAATCGAAAGCGAGCCCCCTCTCGTGACAGAACAAGAACTTCAGATCGGATACCGCGGAGCAACAGCATGTGCCGCCGCTGGAATTACCTACCGACAACTTGATTACTGGGCCCGCACAGGTTTGGTGGAGCCATCGATTCGAACTGCCCATGGATCCGGAACTGCGCGCCTCTATGGCTTTCGCGACATCCTCGTTCTCAAAATTGTCAAGCGCCTTCTCGATGCAGGCGTCTCACTTCAAAATATTCGCACAGCGGTAGATCACCTACGTGGTCGCGGAGTCGTTGAGCTCGAACGCATTACCCTCATGAGTGATGGCTCTTCAATCTATGAGTGTTCATCACCCGATGAGATTGTCGATCTTCTTATGGGCGGACAGGGCGTATTTGGAATTGCTGTTGGCAAGGTCTGGCATGAAGTTGAGGGTTCACTCTCAACCTTGGCTGGAGAGTTCAATGGTGAAGTTGTAGGTGGCGAAGGTAACGATGAACTCTCGCTCCGTCGTAAGGCGAAAGGCGCCTAACTCACCATATATTGCACCCTGTTATCCAATGACAGGGGAGCACTGTGAGTCGTTCATTTGAAGATCGCCATATAGGTCCCACACATCGTGATGAGCTGACGATGCTCGCAGCTCTTGGATATAAAGATTTAGATTCATTCATCGCCGATGTTGTTCCATCCAATATTGCAGTCAAAGGCGTGATTGAAGGCGCACTTGATGTCGGCAAGAGTGAGGTAGAAGTTATCTCAGAACTTCGCTCGATTGCATCAGAGAATAAAGTTTTCCGTTCCCTAATCGGAACTGGATATTACGGAACGATTGTCCCACCTGTCATTAAGAGAAATGTTTTAGAGAATCCTTCTTGGTATACCGCCTATACGCCATATCAACCTGAGATTTCACAGGGTCGCTTAGAGGCTCTCTTTGCATTCCAAACGATGATCTGCGAGCTCACCGGGCTCGATATATCTAATGCATCGATGCTAGATGAATCTACAGCGGCGGCTGAAGCAATGACCCTCGCTCGTAGAGCATCCAAGCTCAGTGATGGCGCAGTCTTTCTCATTGAAGAGCATGTGCATCCTCAAACAAAAGCGGTTGTCGCAACGCGTGCCAAGCCTCTTGGAATCACGGTAGTTGTAGTTGATGCTGGCCATGTCGCTCGAGATGGTTACGAGGGTGAGTTCTTTGGTCTGCTACTGCAGTATCCAGACACCACAGGTGAAGTAATCGATTTCTCTAAGGTCACCGAATTTGCGCATTCACGTGATGCACTTGTAATTGCCGCAACTGATCTCCTAGCGTTAACTTTGTTGAAGGCGCCAGGGGAGTGGGGCGCTGATATCGCCGTGGGAACCGCGCAACGATTTGGCGTGCCAATGGGATTTGGTGGCCCTCATGCTGGCTTCTTGGCAGTTCGAAATGGTCTTGAGAGATCTATGCCAGGACGTTTAGTCGGTCAGAGTATCGATGCAACAGGAAAGCCAGCATTTCGCTTAGCTCTTCAAACACGTGAGCAACATATTCGTCGTGACAAGGCGACTTCAAATATCTGTACTGCGCAAGTTTTGCTTGCAAATATGAGCGCCTTCTATGCGATGTGGCACGGTCCGGCAGGTCTTCGTGCGATTGCAGAGCGAGTTAACAACTTTGCATCTCGTTTACAAGTTGCCTCAGGATCTAGAAATGACGTTATCTTCGATACTGTAACAGTGGATGTAGCTAACGCAGCTGAGATTCATCAAAAGGCAGCAGCAAAGGGAATTAACTTCGCCCATGTTAACGATAAGACAATCAGAGTATCTTTCGATGAGGAGACTACTGAATCGACATTTGCCGATGTTCTCTCAATCTTGGGTTTGAAGGAATCAGGGGAGAAGGCGCTTCCATCATCTGCACTTCGTTCAAGTTCATATCTGACACATCCGGTTTTCAATACAAACCATAGCGAAACTGGAATGATGCGTTACCTGCGCAACCTTGCCGATCGCGACCTTGCACTAGACCGCACGATGATTCCGCTCGGCTCCTGCACAATGAAGCTCAACTCAGTTACTGAGATGGAAGCGGTCACATGGCCAGAGTTCTCATCACTGCATCCATTTGCTCCATCAGAACAGAGCCAAGGCTCACGAAAGTTAATCCAACAGCTCTCTGATTGGCTCGTTGCGATTACTGGATACGATGCAGTATCACTGCAGCCAAATGCTGGAAGCCAAGGTGAATTTGCAGGGCTACTAGCAATTAGAAATTACCACGATTCTCGCGGTGACCAGGCTCGCAATATCTGTCTGATCCCATCGAGCGCCCACGGCACCAACGCAGCTTCTGCAGTGATGGCTGGCATGAAGGTAGTCGTCATCGATTGTGATGAACATGGAAATGTTTCGGTCGACGATATCAAGGCAAAGATTGCTGAGCACTCTGGTTTCCTTGCAGCGCTCATGATCACTTATCCATCTACTCATGGAGTTTTTGAGACTGCCGTCTCTGAGATCTGTGCGCTGGTCCACGATGCCGGGGGACAGGTCTATGTTGATGGTGCAAACCTCAACGCACTCGTCGGCGTTGCACAGCCTGGAAAGTTTGGTGCAGATGTTTCTCACCTGAATCTCCATAAGACATTTGCGATTCCACATGGTGGCGGGGGACCAGGTGTAGGCCCTGTCATTGCTCGTGAGCACCTTGCGCCTTTTCTTCCGAACCATCCACTTGATGCAAGCGCAGGACCGGCAACAGGTCCTGGCCCAATCTCTGGTGCGCCATTCGGCTCAGCCAGTATCTTGCCGATCTCGTGGGCTTACATTCGCTTGCTAGGGGGAGCAGGATTGACTCATTCAACCCAGGTAGCGATCCTCTCGGCCAACTACATCGCAGCCCGCTTAGGTGATAGTTATCCAGTTCTCTACACCGGGGCAAATGGACGAGTCGCCCATGAGTGCATCCTCGATATTCGGGGGTTGACCAAGGATTCAGGTGTCACAGTCGATGACATCGCCAAGCGTCTGATGGATTATGGCTTCCATGCCCCAACTATGTCCTTCCCAGTTGCGGGAACGTTGATGATTGAGCCAACTGAATCTGAAGATATCGCCGAAATTGAGCGATTCATCTCTGCAATGGTCTCGATTCGTAGTGAGATTCAGGAGATTATCGATGGGAAGATATCTGTGGAGGCCTCACCACTTCGCCACGCCCCTCATACAGCCCTCTCAGTGAGCTCTACCGAGTGGGATAGGGCTTACCCAAGAGAGAAGGGTGGCTATCCCAAGGCCCTCGAGGGCTTTATCAGCGGAGAAATCATCGGATCTCGAATGAAGTACTGGCCACCGGTCTCACGTATCGATGGCGCCCATGGCGATAGAAATCTCGTCTGCTCATGTACGCCGCTCGACGATTATCGATAAAGATTTCGAGTAGGTCACCGTTGGGGGTGGGTCAGATTACCTTTACTTTACATAATGTAACTTATCGGCATTAGGTCTCAACGCACGAACTAGCCCCCAGAGCGTTGTCTGCCAAATCGCCTCGATGACGATGGAATTACTCATCTTCGATACGCCATTGATCCGTTCAACAAATGTAATTGGAACTTCAACTGCAGATGCGCCAGCTAGGTTACTTGCCATCGCCATCTCGATCTGAAAACAATATCCAGTAGCTGTCATTTCACTTAAATTCAATCTGCGCAAAAGAGTTACGGAATAGACCCTAAATCCACCGGTGAGGTCATGTAAGGGAATTCTGAGGGCAATTCGAGCATATGCAGTGCCGGCCCTGGATAGCAATTTGCGAGAAATCGGCCAATTGACGACCGATCCACCCTTAATCCACCGTGTTCCGAGAGTTATTGAAATATCTGAGGCGTGAACAGCATCAAGCATCATTGGCAAATCTTCAACCCTATGAGATCCATCGGCATCCATTGTTACAACATGGGTGTATTGATCTGACTTTAGAACTTCAGCAAATCCCGCGCGATAAGCAGCGCCTAGACCTGCCTTATCTGGACGTCGTAGAACTTTAATCCAGGGCAACTCAAAGTTGTCGACAATATCTGCAGTCTTATCTGGTGAATTGTCGTCAATTACCAATACATCAAAATCTCGCTGATTATGTAAAGTGGCTAGCGAATTGAGTAACTCTACGATTGCTATCGATTCATTGTAAGTTGGAATCAGAATAACTGGTTTCATACCTACACCCTTTCTTGAATATCTTCTATTGCGCTTTCTCTTTTAGAGAGAAATGCGTATCCGATGAAGATAATTGCAAAGAGTATTAGAAGAATAGAGATTACTCCCCCATATTGTGAAGCGATTGTGACTTCCGTTCTTAGCTCCATCTTCCTTGAGATGGATCCCACTTCACCATCGTCTAGCCCGCTCAATACTTGACCGCGAAAGTCGATAAATGCTGAGGGGCCAGTTGTTGAAACTGAAACTATATTCCTACCGCTCTCAATAGCGCGGATTCGAGTGATGTTGAGCTGTTGCTCTCCTTCAGCGCTGCCAGAAAAGGTGGCGCTATTGGTAAGTACCGCAATCAATTCAGAGTTCAAAGCGCTTTCTCTAATAATCTGATCGCTCAGAATTTCGTAGCAGATAATAGTCGAAATCTTCTTCTTATTAACAGAGTGATTGATGAAGCTCTCACCTGGTGTGAAATCTGAGACTCTTTCTACATGCGGTGAGATCAAAGAAGCAATATCTCTTAATGGAATGTATTCGCCGAATGGAGTGAGGTAACGCTTAATATAGATAGATTGGGCGGAGCCACTTTCATCAAAGAGAACGGCTGCATTAGAGAGAACATCTTCATTGAGTATCGCACCTGCAAGTAACGGTACCTTCGTGAACTTTTGGAGCTCTTCAATCTTCATTCGAGCTGAATCATCTCTTATCGGATCTACATCTATTGAATTCTCTGGCCAGATGATTAAGTCATCAGATTCACGAAACTCATTGAGAGTCACATCGATGTGATTATTAAGCACTTCTTCGGCGCGAGCGTTAAATGAAAGACCTCTCTCTGGTACTCCCCCTTGCACAGCTCTGATATTTAAGCGCTCCCCGGAAGTAGATTGAGAGAGAAGAAAAGGTGAACCAATCAACGCTCCAACAAGTGCAGAGATCAGGTACTTATTTGGATTAACTAGAGCCAGTGAAATCATTAAAGTCAGAAGTGATAGACCAATTACTCCGAAGATCGATACCCAATTTACGTAAGGTGACTCCACTTGAGAGAAGGCGATTCTTGTCCAACCAAAACCACCAAATGGGAAATAGCTCTTGGCCTCATCCATAACAAGTATGGCAAGAATCAGAATGAAGGGACTCTTCTTATAGCGAGCAAGTAGTCCCACAGGTATCAGATAGAGACCTTGAAGTAAGCAGAGCAAGATCCATGGAGTTACACCGACAAAGGTTTTACTCCAAGAGAGGGTAATTGTGCTCGATATAAATCCAAAGAGGAATGAGTTGGTGAGAAGGCCATTGCCGTCAGTGAGTATTTTGAGGTAGATCGCGTAGGCAAGCGGTAGAGATAGCCAGATTCCAAGTGGAGCAGATGCCGTCGACAGTATCAAAGCAGCAACAAGTGTTGCTAAAACCGGTTTTACTTTTACCATCCGAGGGCAGCTATCAATCGATCAACACTTGCCCCCAGCCCGTATTCATCTTTGATGCGATAAATCTCTGAGAGGTCATCAGGTTTTCCCGGCATTTCGATCGACATTTGAGGAAGTGCAACATCTCGAGCACAGTGCACCAATGTTGGAGCGATCTTTAGATACTCCTCCCCTGCAATAATCTTCTTCGCCAAAGCAGGAGGCAACGCCTCATGACCCTGAACAGCAGCTGTGAAAGCATCTTCGGCTGTAGCGAAGTGATTTGCAATCAGCGCAGCGCCTTTCTCTCCGATTCCTCGTACGCCCGGTAGTCCATCTGAAGGATCGCCACGGAACATTGCAAAGAGCGCGTATCGATCGCCTGGAATGGAGTACTTGTTTGCAACCCATTTCGTATCGACGAGATCGTGTGCAGAGATTCCCTTGGCGAGATAGACAACCTTGACGTCTTTCTTATCATCGACAAGTTGAAAGAGATCGCGATCACCTGTAACTACGCGGATTGGACCTTTCTCACGCGTTGCAAACGTTGCCATGACATCGTCTGCTTCATAATCGTCGACCCCAACCATTGGAATGCCGAAGGCATCGATGAGATCAAGTAATACGGGAATTTGAGGTGTGAGGGTCTCTGGCTCTTCCTCTTCTTCGCTATCGGCCTCAAGGCGATTTGCCTTGTAATCTGGGAAGAGTTCTACTCGCCATGAAGGACGCCAATCACCCTCGATACATGCAACTAAACGATTGGGTGAATACATCGAAACTAGACGTGCTGTCATATCGAGATAACCACGGATGGCGTTCACTGGCATTCCGGATGGCGAAAGCAAGGTGTCAGGCATTCCGTAGTAGGCGCGATACCAGAGAGAAGCGCTATCCAAGAGCATCAGAGTCATAGTTCCCCCACCATATAAGAAACCACTCCCCTGTCGATACGTTTAACAGCTTCTCGGCAATTCTTTCGTAGAGAATCCGATGCGCCTGCAATTTGCGTAAGGAGATCGATGAGTTGCTTGATATTACGAACAAAGTCACCAACGGTCATATCGCTGCCTTTAAGGACACTGGAGAGAGAGTGTCCACTCGCCCACCGGTATGCCGCATAGCAGAATCCAAAATCTGGCTCCTTCTGAGTATCAACGCCAAAATCCTCTTCGATATCCTCGAGTTGAGACCAGATAGAGGCAATTGAGGCGAGAGCATTGGCAACATTCTGATGAGGCATCTTCGGAGAATAGTTCTCGCTTCCTCGGCTCTCGTAGATAACAGATGAGATTACTGAAACTAGTTCCGGAGCCGAGAGGTCCTCTAAGACTCCATTACGGATTGTTTCAGTCAGCAATAAATCTGATTCGGCATAAATCTTGGCAAGAATCTTTCCCTGCTCAAGTGGCTTCTCGCCTTCGATATACCCAAGGTGGGTTAGAACGTCACAGATCCGATCAAAGGTCTTTGCGATAACGTGAGTGCGATTCTCTACTCTCTCGCGCAGACCAGCGGACTCCCGATGCAGGCGAGCGGCACGTTCGGCAAATCGAGCGTGGGTTTCGCGATCATTGCACGAGTGGCATTCGTGCTGACGCAACCTGCGTCGTAGGTTATCGAGTTCATTCTCCATATGCTGGCGCTGGCGATTGTCGAATGTGCGACGACCATCACGCTTACTCAATAAGCGTTCAGTGTCCTTAATTTCCATTCGGATAGCTGCATATTCTTCAAAGTTTCCAAGGTGACACACTGCAGATTCAAGTTGCTCTGCGGCAGCGAGATCGTTCTTTCGAATCTGCTTGACCAACCCCACTACGGCGCGATCTGCCTGAAATTGCGCGAAAGACGATTCAAGACTTGTGCGAGCACGTTCGCGACCGAACCTAGCGATGAGATTGATTGACATGTTGTAAGAAGGAGTAAAAGAGGAACGAAGCGGATAGGTACGAGTGGAAGCTAATCCAGCAGCAGTTGCCGAATCTACAGTCGGTGACCAGAGGACTACTGCGTTTCCCTCGATATCAATTCCACGACGTCCCGCACGTCCTGTGAGCTGCGTATATTCACCAGGTGTAATTGAGACATGGCCTTCACCATTCCACTTCGTTAACTTCTCAAGTACAACCGTGCGAGCTGGCATATTGATACCTAGCGCAAGTGTTTCTGTTGCAAATACCGCCTTGACTAGACCACGTTTAAAAAGATCTTCAACGGCGCCCTTAAAACTTGGCAAGAGACCTGCGTGATGGGCGGCTATTCCTCGCTCGAGGGCGAGTAACCAATCACGATAACCAAGAACCTCGAGATCTTCCTCGGCAATATTCTGTGTGCATTGGCGAGCAGTATTTGCGATTTCAATTCGCTCTTCCGCATTCGTCAATTTGATGCCCGCATTAAGACATTGCTTAACCGCAGCATCGCATCCGGCACGTGAGAAGATAAATGTGATTGCGGGAAGTAGGTTCTCTCTTTGCAACTTATCGATCACTTCATCGCGACTCAGACGGTTGTCATCGCTTCCAAATCTGTCGTTCCTATGTCGAGGCGTTCGAACTCGCTTCATCGCCTGTCGTTCGAGGGCAAGAATCTCAGGGTTAACCCGACCAGGCTCATTGAAAAGGTCGATCAGGCGGTTACCAATGAGAACATGCTGATAGAGCGGAATAGGTCTGATTTCAGAGACAATCACATCGGTTTGACCGCGGACTTCACCAAGCCATTCCCCGAACTCTTCGGCATTACTTACCGTTGCTGAGAGCGAGATAACTTGAACGCTCTCCATGAGATGGATTAGAACTTCCTCCCACACTGCGCCACGAAACTTATCTGCGAGGTAGTGAACCTCATCCATTACTACCGCACCTAGGTTGAGTAAGGTAGATGAGTTTGCATACAACATATTTCTAAGCACTTCAGTCGTCATCACCATAATCTCGGCATCAGAGTTGATATTTGTGTCACCCGTTAATAGACCGACCCGATCTTCGCCAAATCGTGCTACGAACTCGTGATACTTCTGATTAGAGAGAGCCTTAATGGGTGTTGTGTAGAAGCACTTCTTTCCACGAGCAAGTGAGCTAAAAGCGGCGAACTCACCGACGACAGTTTTTCCTGCACCGGTAGGAGCTGCAACCAGAACGCCTCGACCATCTTCGACGGCGTGACAGGCAACTATCTGAAACTCATCGAACCCAAAATCAAACTGCGCGATGAAGTCGTTTGTTAAGGGGTGGGATGATCGCTTCTTCGCCGCGGCATAGCGCTCGGCCGGTGTCTCTACAGCTTCCATGTCAGCCCCGCATCCTTCACACACTCTGCCGAAATGGGCGCTGGACCGATTCGCTCTCCATCAGCATAGGCCACAGCCTTGGCGTTGATAGTCACTTTCTTCGCTCGTATCGAACGAATCTTCGGATGGGTGATGTGCGAGCCCGAATAAACGCGCGGGAAGACCTTTAAGAATTCAACTTTGCTCACCGGTTCAAGGATGATGAGGTCAAAGAGGCCATCGTTGATCTGTGCCTGGGGGCAGATATTCATTCCGCCTCCATATGACTTTCCATTACCGATCGCAACTAGCATCGCTTCAGTGGTGAAGCTCTCGCCATCACAGGTAATTTCATAAGTTGCAGGTGTGAAGCGCGCCAACTCTAGTGCGATTGCCAAGTTATAGCGCTGGGGTCCTCGCGGCCACTTCAATCGATTGGCGCGTTCATTGACAACTGAATCAAAGCCGGTCGAGAGGATAGCGCCGAACCACTCTGAATCGACATTTCCTAAATCAATGGGGGTCGGTTCACTTGTCGTGATCTTCTTAAGCAGAGGTTCGATATCGTCCAATGACCATCCCAATGTGCGAACAAAATCATTTCCAGTACCAGCGGGAACAACAGCAAATGCAAGATGGCGAGGAACACATATCTGCATCACTAGATGTGCAAGCCCATCTCCGCCAACTGCAATAACACCCGAATAGCTTTTATTATCAACCTCACTTATGAGCGCATTGGAAAGTTCTTCCGCACTTGCTGCGGCGATAGCACGATATGAAATATCGTGCAGCGAGAAATAGCGAATGACCTCTGCGGTAACCACGGAGCCACGTCCATTTCCAGAGTGAGGATTAATCGCTATCAACCACATGGCGCGACCTATTAGGTATTAGGTTGATCGATAGGTGCTGCCGCCTCGATAGGTGCTGCGGGGGCGATAGACCCGGACTCCATTTCGATGGATTCAGACTTCTTCGCTCGACGTCGATCATTGAGAAGAGCGATCCCACCAGCTAAGAAGTAGAAGCCTATTAGAGGTAGAGCGAGCATCAACATAGATAGTGGGTCTGCCGTCGGTGAGAAGCTTGCGACGAAGAGGCAGATACCGAAGACCCATACGCGCCATGGTTTAAGAATTGTCTTGCCCGAGAGGAAACCAATGAGATTGAAGGTGAGGAGGAATACCGGAAGCTCAAATGCAATTCCGAAGAGAAGAATCATTCGAAGAACGAAATCAAGGAAGTCATCGAACTTAACGAGGTTGTTGAGCGCATCAGGGGTAAATCCAAAGAGAACTTTGATTGCCATCGGTAAAACTGAGTATCCAAGAATTGCACCGATTGCAAAAAATGGTGTTGCAGCACCGATAAAGAAGATCGAATTGCGCTTCTCTTTGCGATGAAGTGCCGGAGCGATAAATGCCCAGAGTTGATATAGCCAGATCGGGGCCGTGATAATTACTCCAGCTAGAATTGCAACCTTGATCTGAAGATTGAGTGGGCCGAGAACACCGTTGATATAGAGAGCCCCACAACTATCTGCACCGGACCCTTGCGCCTTTTTGAGGTCGCAGACAGGCTCAGCCAATTTTGTGATGATGGGGTTGTAGTAGACCCAGCCAATACCTGCACCTATGGTGATTGCAAGTGCGGACTTAAATACTCTACGGCGCAGCTCGCGTAAATGTTCGATAAGCGGCATGCGACCGCCAGTGGTGGTCGCCATGGAGATTACTTCTCGGAAGAGTCGTCGTTCTTCTTTGTATCTACAGCGTCGTCAGCTTTGAGTTCCTTCATCTCTGACTTGAAGATACGCATTGAACGGCCGAGTTGACGGGCTGAATCCGGTAGACGCTTTGCTCCGAAGAGAAGAGCGAAGATAAGTACGATCGGAATCCAGTGCTGTGGCTCGCGTAGGAACATGTCATTCTCCTTGAGGTAAAGGCAGCTCCCCTGGTCTCAGGCGAGCCTTTGTACATCGCGTACGTTATCGCATAGCCGAACCCTATGAGGGGTAAAGGGCGAGAATATTCTCAGCCGACCTCGTGATTTCGCTCCGAAGTTGGGCATTTTCCACTAGCTCCATGTAAGGGGCATGCGCCAGAACCGCCTTAGTCATCCACTCGGGTGAGTAGATCTCAACCTCCACCTCACCATTGGCTGGGATTTCTGTGATTGAGAGGGCCTCGGCAATCGCTCGACGATCTCCAGTCACCTTGAGTTGAATCGAGTGCTTATCTCCTGACTGCGAATCGACTGAAGCAGGGGTGAAATTGGAGTTTTCTATCTCTTTGACTTCAACTACCCGGTCGAGACGGAACTCTCTGATCGCCTTCGCACTGTGACAGAAGGTCACGAGATAGATATGCGCCTTCTCACTACGTAGAGATAGAGGATCAACTTCTCTTGTAGAGATTTCATTCCTTATCGGTGATTGATACTCGAGTGAGAGAGACCTGCGTCGGGCAATTGCGCTCTCAATTACCGCTTGAAATGCGGTCATTGGATTATCAGAAATTGATATTGCATCACCAGTTAGTGATTTCATTTCAACAATCAAACTGTCGATTTTCTCGAGGAGCGCAGAATCCCCGTCCACTGCAGCATCTCGCATCAACTCAAGACCAATAAGAAGAGATGCAACCTCAAGTTGCGTGAGAGCACGTGGAATATCTAGAGCATCGTGATTATTGATCGTAACAAAACCAGATTCGAAGTAAATCTCTATAAGTTCGTATGGCGTATATCCAGGTAGACCGCACATTGAAAGTGCAGTTAGTTCGCTCGCCATCGCTTTCTCGCTGATACCAAACTCCCCCGCAAGCTCCTTAAGCGAGATGTGTGAGTGCGTAGACAGAAATGGGACGAGATCTAGAAGTCTTGAAACTTCCTGAATCGGTGCGCTCTGATTAGACATGGTGCGCAATCACCTCCTTGAGGGATGTAATCAGTTTATTTCTCAACTCTTCTGGCTCAAGGATGATTACATTATCCCCGGCCCAAAGAAGCTCTCGTAGTATCTGCTTCGAACTTTGGTATTGAAGATTAACCCGATCCCATTCAGAATCATGCTCAGAGATAACTCCTTCATTTCGAAGAGCGGGCGCCTTCCCCTTTCGAACGAGCAGTACAGCATCTGAGTTCTCACCGATTTGCTCTAGGTCATGAGAATTTAAAAGTTCAACGTCTACTTCGAAGGAGTTGTTCCTTCCGGAAAGCTTCACCGATGAGATAAACCGATCTAATCGGAAGGTACGTAACGCCAATTTCTCAAGGTCCCAAGCGATGAGATACCAATAACCAAGTGAATTGGAGAGACGATAAGGGTTCACTTTTCGAACCTCACTCGCCAAATCTTTATTGAGATACTCGAAGGTTATAACCTGTCGGGAGGTAATCGCCTCAATGAGATCGGATAGCTGTTCTGGGGCGCTCTGACTAGAAGTCGTTAGTTCTATAACGGATTCAAGATCGGAATTTATTCCGACCGACCGCAGTTTGCGTAATCCGGATTGAGCTGATTGTCCAAGAGCCGCCTCTCGCCACATCTTTCCAGCCTTCGAGAGTAGAGCAATCGAAGTGGCATCTAGGTTCTTTAGTTGGAGCGCATAACTCTCAGGTTTGATTCGATAACCAGCTTCATCTTCAAATAACGGATCAAAGCTTCCTAGTTCAATTGTTATGCCCAGTGAACGTAAATCGTCTTTATCGCGTTCGAACATTCGGTCTTTCGCTTCAGCATCACCACTATATCCGGAAACATTCTTAAAGATTTCAGCCTTGGTGAGGTATCTCTTGGTAGCAAGTAGTGCGATTGTCAGATTGACCAATCGCTCACTCTTCCGCGACACCGTACGCTCCCTTGGCTGGACGGCGACGTCGAGCGAGTACTTCAACTCCTGGCGCCATGCGGCGACTCTGAATTAGAAAACCTGTATGACCAATCATTCTTTGTTGTGGACGAACAGCAAGTCCTTCATGATGCCAACCGCGGACCAGCGTCTCAGAACTCTCTGGCTCGGTGAAGTTTCCATCTTCCTTGAGAGCCTCAGCCGTTGCTGATAGTTGAGTTGTGGTGGCAACGTATGCAAGGAACACTCCCCCAGGACGCAAAACTTCAGCCGCCATGGCAACACATTCCCATGGCGCCAACATATCGAGGACAACTCGATCGAACTTCTCGGAGAAAGTCTGTTCCTGTACAGAACCAACGTCGAGTCTCCAGTTTGCTGGAAGAGTTGAGAAGTAGTTCTCCACGTTACTTGATGCAATCTTTGCGAAATCCTCACGACGTTCCACACTATGCACGAAGCCATCTGGACCGACGGCGCGCAAGAGTGAGAGCGTGAGTGCGCCGCTTCCAACACCAGCTTCTAGTACTCGAGCGCCTGGATAGATATCAGCAGATCCAACAATCATCGCTGCATCTTTGGGATAGACAATTGTTGCCCCACGCGGCATTGAGAGCACATAATCTGCAAGCAGAGGGATGAAGGCGGTAAATTTCAGTCCAGCTGTCGTGCTGACAACGGAGCCTTCCGGTAAACCGATGAGTTCGTCATGAACGATCCATCCCTTGTGTGTATGCCACTCCTTGCCTGGGGTGATGGTGAAGCTGTAGAGCTTGCCTTTTGGGTCGGTTAGTTGAATACGGTCACCAGCCTTGAAGAAACCGCTACCTACCTGTGGAGTATCAGACACGAGGCGCATCTTATGCGAGATATCGCAAGTAAGTCTGTCAATGAGAGCTAGGGTCGCGATATGGAACAACTCCGTCTCTCCCCAAGTCGCGTCAATGACTTTACGAATTGTCCCCAGTTATATAAATATCGAGCCATTCTCAATCTCCCTGAAGAGATTAGCCTCGATGCAGAGCGGGGAAAGTTGGTGCATTCAGTCCTTGAAGACCTCTTCGAGCTTCCTCGCCCGGAGCGAAACCAAGAGAACGCTCTCACTATTTTGCCTGAAGCGTGGCAACGTCAAATCACTGAGAAACCAGAGCTAGAGCCTCTGATCACAAGTCACCAGGAGTGGATGGATCGCGCCAAGGCTCTCCTTGCAACCTACTTCAATTTGGAGGATCCGACCGCATTTGATTCAACATATCGGGAACTTCATTTGGAGAAGAACTTTACCGATCAGATCTATCTCCACGGCTACGTAGACCGTCTAGATATTGCCCCAACAGGTGAAGTTAGGATTGTCGATTACAAGACTGGTAAATCACCCAAGCCTGGTTGGGAGGAGAAAGCGCTCTTCCAATTGCGGGTCTATGCGCTTCTCTATTGGCGCAATGAGGGCGTATTACCTCGACTCCTACAACTTCTCTACCTAGGTGACGGTAAGACCGTTAAGAGCAATCCTACTGAGAAAGAGTTAGTGGCAACCGAGAGAATCCTTAAGAATATTGGAGATGAGATTCTCACAGCAATCGATACAGATTTCTTTCCTACCAAGAAGAGCCGTCTTTGTGACTGGTGCTCATTTAAGAGCATCTGTCCCGCACACAATTAACAGCATTTAATTTGCGTTGAAGTACTTCGCCTCTGGGTGGTGAACGATGATCGCAGAGGTTGACTGCTCAGGATGGAGCTGGAACTCCTCCGAGAGATGAACTCCGATTCGCTCTGGCTCAAGTAGTTCACAGAGCTGTACTTGCTGCTCAATATCAGGACAAGCTGGATAACCGAATGAGTATCGTGATCCTCGATAACCTTGATCAAGAATTCCCTGTAGGTCGGGTGCATCTTTATCGCGCACAGAGAACTCTTCACGTACTCGCGCATGCCAATGCTCAGCAAGCGCTTCGGTAAGTTGAACAGAGAGACCGTGTAGTTCAAGATACTCGCGATAGTTATTTGCCTCAAAGAGTTTATTGGCCGCCTGGCTCACAGTGTTGCCCATAGTGACAACATGGAATGCGACCACATCTGTCTTTCCTGAATCCTTAGCGGCGAAGAAATCGGCAATATTGAGTCTGCGATCGCGACGTTGACGAGGGAATGAGAAGCGAGTGCGCTCTTGACCCTTAAGCGGACCTTCGTGATGCAAGATAACGAGGTCATTTCCATCACTCACACATGGGAAATATCCATAGACAACAGCCGCTTCAAGCCAACCCTGTGATTGAACTTCGTTCAGAAGTGCACGAAGTCGCGGACGCCCTTCCTCCTCGACCATCTTCTCGTATTCGCCACGAGCGCCCTTGAGGCCCCACTGTCCAACGAAGAGAGCTCGCTCATCGAGCATGCCCACATAATCTGCCAAGGCAATTCCCTTAATGATTCGCGATCCAAAGAATGGCGCGGCTGGGATATCAATATCGGTAGCCACATCACTTCGGGTGGTGTCATCAACTGAGATATCTGCATTTCGTGGCGTGGCCTTAACGCGACGCTGGCGAAGCTCTGGAAGAGCAGCTCCTGGTTCACCGCGCTTAACCGCCATAATTGAATCCATTAATCGAAGACCTTCGAAGGCATCACGTGCATAACGAACTTCTCCAGGAAATACGGATGCGAGATCTTCTTCAACGAAAGCACGAGTTAGAGCTGCGCCACCAAGAACAATCGGCCACTTCTGATCAAGACCTCTAGTTGTAATTTCTTCAAGGTTCTCCTTCATGACGACTGTCGACTTCACGAGAAGACCGCTCATACCCACGGCATCAACATTATTCTCGAGTGCCGCATCGATGATCTGATTGACGGTCTGCTTGATACCTATATTGACCACACGGTAGCCATTATTGGAAAGGATAATATCGACAAGGTTCTTTCCGATGTCATGAACATCGCCTTTAACGGTTGCAAGCAACATTGTGCCCCGACCGCCCTCATCACTCTTCTCCATAAATGGCTCTAAGAATGCAACTGCGGACTTCATCACCTCTGCGCTCTGCAATACGAATGGAAGCTGCATCTCACCCTTGCCGAAAAGTTCGCCAACAACCTTCATGCCCTCAAGGAGGTGATCGTTGATGATTGCAAGTGGCTTAACCCCTGAGTCCATCGCCTCGGTGAGGTCATCGTTGAGACCAACTTTCTCTCCATCAATAATGCGACGCTGCAGGCGCTCTTCCAGGGGAAGTGCTGCTAGTTCAGCAGCACGAGTCTGACGTGATGCTTTGAGTTCAACGCCTTCGAAGAGTTGAAGGAATTCAGAGAGAGGGTCATAGGTACATTGATCGCCATCAAAAGTTCTGCGGTCATAGATGAGGTCGAGTGCAACTTCTAATTGACGCGGCTCAATACGAGCTATCGGCATGATCTTCGATGGGTGAACAATGGCTGAAGTGAGTCCCACCTGAGCGCACTCATGCAAGAAGACTGAGTTGAGAACCACGCGGGCTGCTGGGTTGAGACCGAAAGAAACGTTACTAACGCCAAGAGTTGTCTGAACTTCTGGATAGAGGCCCTTGAGTTCTTTAATAGCATTAATGGTCTCTAGGCCATCGCGCCTGGTCTCTTCCTGGCCGGTGGCGATTGGGAAGGTGAGTGTGTCAATCATGATGTCGCCGAGATTGATACCCCAGTTACCGGTGAGATCTTCGATCAATCTCTTGGCAACTCGCACCTTCCACTCTGCAGTTCGTGCCTGTCCCTCTTCGTCAATCGTGAGAGCAACAACCGCAGAACCGTGCTCCTTAATCAAAGGCATGATTCGTGCAAAACGTGAGGTTGGCCCATCGCCATCTTCATAGTTAACTGAGTTGATCACGCATCGGCCGCCAAGTGCTTCAAGGCCTGCTTTAAGAACTCCAGGTTCGGTCGAATCGAGCATGATGGGAAGCGTTGATGCAGTTGCAAAGCGAGATGCAATCTCTTTCATATCGCGGGCGCCATCGCGACCAACATAATCGACGCTCAGATCGAGAACATGGGCGCCATCGCGAATCTGATCGCGGGCAATCTCAACACAGCTCTGCCAATCCTCTGCAACGAGAGCATCGCGAAAAGCTTTTGAGCCATTGGCATTGGTGCGCTCACCGATTGCTAGGTAGGTCGAGTCTTGTCCGAAGGGAACGAATTGATAGAGAGAAGAGACACCTGGTTCTGATGTGACTGCTCGAGAGCGTGGCTTCTCCCCCGCAACTTTCTTTACAACTGCGGCAAGGTGAGCGGGAGTTGTTCCGCAGCACCCACCTATCAGAGTTAAACCATAATCACGGGTAAAGGTAGAAAGTGATTCGGCTAATTCATCTGGCGATAGAGGGTAAGAGGCGCCATCAGGTCCGAGTATCGGCAAGCCCGCATTCGGCATTACTGAGATGCCAACTTTCGCATTCTTTGAAAGGTAGCGAAGGTGCTCTGACATCTCAGCTGGACCTGTTGCACAGTTCAAGCCAATAAGATCAATATCAAGAGGCTCAAGTGCATCAAGGGCTGCACCAATCTCAGAACCGAGCAACATAGTTCCTGTTGTCTCTACCGTAACTTGTGCAATCAAAACAATATCTCGCTCGGAGCCATCGAGGACTTCGCGAGCACCGTTGATGGCAGCCTTTGCTTGCAAAAGATCTTGAGTGGTTTCAATCAGAAGGGCATCAGCTCCGCCATCGACAAGACCCTGCGAGGCTACTTTGTATGCATCTTTGAGATGAGCATAAGTTGTGTGCCCAAGTGTGGGTAATTTTGTTCCCGGACCGAGTGAACCCAGAACGAATCGTGGCTTCTCCGGTGTTGAGAAGTGATCCGCTGCCTCACGTGCAATCTTTGCGCCAGCGAAGGCAAGCTCATAGATGCGATCTTCAATTCCATACTCAGCGAGATTGGCCCAGTTTGCGCCGAATGTATTGGTTTCGATCGCATCGACGCCAACTTCCAGGTATGCATCGTGGACAGCTTTAACGACGTCAGGCCGAGTTATATTGAGAATCTCATTACAGCCCTCATGGTTCTGGAAATCCTCTAGTGATGGGTTGGCAGCTTGGAGCATTGTTCCCATCGCGCCATCGGCGACTACGACGCGAGAAAGCATCGCCTGGCGTAAAAGGCCATCGCGCTTACGTTGAGATTGCTTTCCGCTCGTCACGGAGAGGAGGTTACCGTAAGGTGTCGCATGTGGAGATTTATGAGATTCCAGCCCTTCGCTCGCCCATTATGGTCATCGCCTTTGGTGGTTGGAGCGACGCCGGCGAAGCAGCGACAGGTGTAATCACTCACCTCCTGACAACATTAGGAAGTTCTGACTCAGAAGCTGTCGATTCTTACAATTCAACGCTCATCGCAGAGGTCGATTCTGAAGATTTCTATGACTTTCAGGTCAATCGCCCGCTCATCTTCGTTGACTCTTCAATGATTCGATCACTTACTTGGCCAGGAGTTCAGATTTTTGGGGTGCGCAACCCCGATGGCGATAGAGACTTCATTCTCGTTCGAGGGGTTGAACCATCAATGAGATGGCGAACATTCGCTTCAGAGATACTCGATCTCGCAGAAGATCTCGAAGTAGAGCTTGTAATCACATTGGGATCAATGCTGGCTGATACTCCGCACAGTCGCGCTATTCCAGTCTCCGGAACAGGCGCTCATCCAGATATCGCTACCCGCCTTGGTGTCGAGGTCAGTCGATATGAAGGACCAACTGGAATCCTCGCCGTTATTCAAGATGGTTGTGTTCGCCGAGGTATCGATGCGATTGCTCTATGGGCCGCAGTTCCGCATTACGCAAATGCGACACCATCACCAAAGGCAACTCTCGCGCTAGTCAACGGGCTTGAAGATTTCCTTGAAATCTCTCTGCCGCAGGGAGATCTTCCTGAGAATGCAATCTCCTGGGAATCAGCCGTTAACGAAATGGTGAAAGAAGATTCAGATATTGAGGAATACATCAAAACTCTCGAAGAAAGTAAAGATGCCAACGAGATATCGGATGACTCTGGTGAAGAGTTGGCTCGCGAAGTTGAGCGTTTCCTACGTCGTCAGAACAATTCAAACGAAAGTTAAATCGCAAGCCCAAGCAAGGAATCCAAGGCGCGAGAGAGTTCTCCAGCGGAACTTCCTGAGCTTCCGGATTCGCTTGCAAAAATCCAATCTTTAATCGATCTCAAGGCGCGAACCGTGTCGAGGTTATCTGATTGACTTGCGATGATTTCATCAATCACGCCATCTGTTGGAGCGCACTCCATCATGGAAAGAGATGCTCGCAATCGAATGATCCAAACCTCTGCCTCTTCAAGCAGTTGGCTACTCCAAGAACGATCTTCTGAATAGTGGCTCTCCATCAGCGCCCAACGAATCGCCATCGGGTCAGAACCAGCCGCCACTAGCTTTGAAACGAAGACGAGATTCCCAAGAGATTTACTCATCTTAACTCCATCAAGTCCAATCATTCCTGAATGGACATAATGTGAGGCAAATTCACGGCCTTCAAGAATCTTTCCTTGAACCGCAGACATTTCATGGTGTGGAAAAATAAGATCGCTTCCCCCACCTTGAATATCAATAGAGGTCGCAGATGATTCATCCGGTTGTAAATAATTGAGGGCGATCGCACAACATTCGATATGCCAGCCAGGTCGTCCATCACCATTTCGACTTGGCCATGAAGGTTCACCTGGTCTGTGAGCCAACCAGAGGAGAGCATCAAGTGGGTCCTGCTTGCCAGGCCGCGCAGGATCTCCCCCGCGTTCGGAGAAGATCTCCAACATCTTCTCTTGCGAGAGATGGGAACGAGAGCCAAAGTCAGAATCGGAGTGGACTTTGAAATATAGATCGTCATCGACGAGATAAGTGGTTCCGGCCTCTGAAAGCTTTGCAATCGATGACTCAACAAGTGGCATCGCTTCAACAACGCCAATGTAGTGATCTGGAGGAATGATATGAAGATTGACCATATCTCCGCGGAAGAGATCAATCTGTGATTGTGCTAGTTCGCGCCAATCCTGACCATCACGAGCAGCACGTTCTAATAGTGGATCGTCGATATCGGTGATGTTTTGAACAAACTTAACCCGAGAACCGGTAGCGAGAAGATATCGATGAATGAGATCGAAGGTGAGATAGGTGGCGGCGTGACCTAAATGTGTTGCGTCATATGGAGTAATTCCACAGACGTAGATTCGGTAGAGCTCTTTCTTCTCTAGCGGACGTTTGCCTAGGCTCGCGGTGTCCCACAAAGAAAGTTCGGGGAGAGAAAATCGTCGATCAAGTGGTGGGATTGCAACGGTGGCCCAAGAGTTCATGGCTTCAGAATAACCGTTAGAAGGGCGGCCATGGGATATGAGGCCACTCTGGATTTGGCTCTGGAAAACATCTGGTTTCAATAAGTCTTTCAATTCGTAAGGAAAGCGCTGAGAGCTCAACGGCTGTGAGGAGGTCCCTTAATTCAATTGATTCATCACTATCAAGGAAATTTTGTAGCGCCTGCAAAGTAGCAATCTCTGCCGGAGTTAACTCCTCACCTGCCCACTGCCAGAGAACTGTCCGCAATTTATCCTCTGCATGGAAGGTAACACCGTGGTCGCAGATGTAGAGATGGCCTCCTTGCTCAGGTATCAGATGTCCAATCTTTCTATCGGTGTTATTAATAACTGCGTCGAATAGCGCCACCTCGCGCAGTTGTGGATCGTTCAACTGGAAGAACTCCTCGAGGTCCACACCTTCATCGATATCAATCCACTGCTGCACCATTCCGAAGCCAAAGGGACCGTCACGAAGAATCGTCAGAGGGACATGGTTAAAGGCGAGAGCTCGATCTATGATGAAAGCTGCTCGTTCGCGATTAGCGAGATTGCCATCTGGAAAATCCCAGAGCGGACGTTCGCCTGCAACCGGTTTATAGATTGCTTTCGTGGATTCTGCACCATCTGTTATTGACACAAATAAAGTTGCATTACTGGCATCGACAAGACGGCCTTCAACGATGATTTCTCCACTGAAAAGTAATCCGCTCATCGTCGATAGCCGTTAGCTCTGGCGCAGAGATGTCCCTGTGGATCGATGGGAAAGCCGCAGAAAGGACATGGCTGCCTGCCTGCTGCAATCACCAGTTCAGCTCGATCATGAAATGTCTTTGCCTGACTAGGCGAGATAAAGAGGCGAATGACCTGAATATCTTCGAGTAAAGGTGAGTCATCATCTAGATCTTCATCATTCGTGTTCACTTCACGCAGATCTATCTGGATAAGTTGAGTATCTTCGTCGAAGAAAATTGCGATCGAACCTATACGAAACTCATCCATCACCGGCATTTCCAGCGGTAAAGAGTCGCGAATGAGTTGAGGTCGAGGTGCAAGTGGATGCACCAATCGAATCTCTTTAAGCATGTATTCCAGACGTTCACTGAGGGCTGCTACCTGTGACTTCTCCAAAGATGCTGAAATGACCGTATTGCCAGAATTGAGTTGTAGGTAGAAAGTACGTTCTCCGGGAAGACCGACCGTGCCCACGGTGAAACGAGAAACGTCAGTAAAGGTACGGAGCATGCTTATCCCAGAATATCTTTGAGGAAGCCGCTGTTATTGAGAGTAATCAGTGAGAATCGCTTGCTATCACCTTTGAAGATAGTGAAAGACGCAGGTGCAATCTCTAACTTTTGGAAATCATCTAAGCGTTGTCCAAGGTAGTGAGCGACAATTAATTTGATGGTATCCGAGTGAGAGACCATGAGATGAGTCTTCTCCCCCCGAATCGCACGTACCGATTCAACGCTTTCTACGGCACGGCGTTGCGCTCTCCTAAAGGACTCTCCCCCAGGAAATGTCACTCGTGATGGAGTGCTCTGCACATCCTTCCATAGCGGCTGCCTGCGAAGAGAAGCTAACTTCTTTCCGCTCCAATCTCCAAAATCAATCTCCGTTAGACCATCGAGGATCTGTAACGATTCGAGTGAACGTGAAGAGGTTGAGCGCAACCAAGGATCTATCGTTAATTGGCATCTCTCAATGGGGCTGAGGTGGAGGCGATCTACTCGATTCTTGCCGATGCGCTCGACAAGCGCGGCTGCATCCTTCTTACCTTGAGTTGAAAGACCAACTCCTGGAAGTTGGCCGGTGAGAGTTCCGCTGGCATTAGCCGCAGAATGTCCGTGACGTAGAAAGATAAAGGTACTCATATTCGACCCGCTCTCTTGATACGTCCAACACGCACGCAGATAGATTACCGAGATATCCCCACTCAGTCTTGCTAAGGTCGCGCTCATGGAGATGCGTCGAGCAGGTAAGAGTGGATTAACGCTCTCAAGACTCGGT
>JAURJS010000008.1 GCA_030832135.1 Candidatus Planktophila sp. | reverse complement strand
GGCGAAATTATTGGCCGCATCGAAAGTAAGGGATACACGATCTCTCAATTGCGTATGTTGCAAGCAGATCGCGCGCTCCTTGAACAACATTATGCAGAGCATCAAGGTAAGCCATTCTTTGAACCACTCGTAGAGTTCATGCTATCTGGACCTATTGTTGCGATGGTCGTTGAGGGCAATCGCGTCATTGAAGGATTCCGCAACATCGCGGGAACAACAGATCCAACTGTTGCCGCCCCCGGAACAATCCGCGGAGATCTAGCACGTGATGCCGGCACTAAGGTCACACAAAATCTTGTTCACGGTTCAGATTCACCTGAGTCTGCTGCTCGTGAAATCGCAATTTTCTTTGGAGGTAAGTAATGTCAAGCAAGATGTCATTTATTGGTCGCGATATGGCGGTCGATCTCGGTACAGCGAACACACTTGTTTATGTACGCGGTCGCGGCATCGTTCTTAACGAGCCTTCAGTAGTTGCGGTTAACCAAGATACCGGAGGCATCCTTGCCGTTGGTATCGAAGCGAAGAAGATGATCGGTCGCACACCAGGAAACATCGTTGCGATTCGTCCACTCAAGGATGGTGTTATCGCTGACTTCGACACAACAGAGCGCATGCTCCGTTACTTTATCCAGAAGGTTCATAAGCGCAGCTACTTGGCTAAGCCACGTATCGTTGTCTGCGTTCCATCAGGTATCACCGGCGTTGAACAGCGTGCAGTTAAGGATGCTGGTTATGCAGCAGGCGCTCGTAAGGTTTACATCATCGAAGAGCCAATGGCAGCAGCAATCGGAGCGGGTCTTCCTATCCATGAACCAACCGGAAATATGGTTGTCGATATTGGTGGCGGAACAACTGAGGTTGCAGTTATTTCACTCGGTGGAATCGTGACTGCTCAATCAATCCGCGTAGGTGGAGATGAGCTCGATCAATCGATTATTAACTGGGTTAAGCGCGAATATTCACTCCTTTTGGGTGAGCGGACCGCTGAAGAGATCAAGATGGCTATCGGATCAGCTTTCCCACTTCAGGGTGAGAATGATGCAGAGATTCGCGGACGCGATCTCGCAACCGGTCTTCCAAAGACGATCGTTGTCACTGCAGCAGAGATTCGCAAGGCGCTCGAAGAGCCAATCAATGCAATCGTGAACGCTGTGAAGGTAACCCTTGATAAGTGTCCACCAGAGCTTTCATCTGATCTTATGGATCGTGGAATTGTTCTTACCGGTGGAGGAGCGCTCCTTAAGGGTCTTGATGAGCGCCTTCGTCGTGAGACTGGAATGCCAATTCACATCGCAGATAGTCCACTCAATGCTGTCGTTGAGGGTTCCGGTAAGTGCATTGAAGAATTCGAAGCCCTTGAAAAGGTTTTGATCTCAGAGCCACGTCGCTAAAGGTTCCCGTCTCGTGCGTTATGGCGGCGACAATCGTGGTCGCTTACTCCTCATCGTCTTAATTGTTACCTCGCTCTTTCTGATCACTCTTGATCTTCGCGGCGTACAAGTGATCGATGGGATTCGCACGGGAACCCAGACTGCGCTAACCCCGGTTCAAAAAGCAGGTTCTTGGGTCATCTCGCCATTTCGCACCTTCCTCTCTGATGTGACCCACTTAGGTCGCACTCGTAATCAGATTGAGAAGTTGAAGGCAGATAACGATGCACTTCGCCTAGCTCTTCTCAATCGTAAGGTGGCCGATGCTGAGCTTGCTCAACTTAAATCAATTCTTGATCTCGCTGGTAGAGGTGAATTTAAAGTTGTCGGCGCAAAGGTGATTTCACAAGGTTCAAGCACTTCATTCACGCAGACAATCACAATTGATGCCGGAACCAAATCTGGCGTTCGCGCAAATATGACCGTGATCTCAGGTTTTGGTTTAGTGGGTGTCGTCAAGATGGCTTATGCAAATAGCGCTGTGGTGCAGTTGGCTTCAGATCCCGCATTTCGCGTTGGCGCACGTATCGCTGGCAGCCAACAGATAGGTATTTTAAGCGGCCAGGGGACCCGAAAAGGCGTTCTACAACTTCTCGATAACACCACTGAGGTGAAGGTGGGGGATGCAATCCTTGCCCGAGGTAGTAACAATGGACGTCCATTTGTTCCTGGTGTTCCAATTGGCGAAGTAACTGCGGTTGATAATTCAGCAAGTGCTGTAACTCAGACAGCCGATGTTAAGTTCTATGCAAACTTCTCGGCCCTTGGTGTAGTTGCAGTTGTTATCTCTCCACCTGCGACAGATCCACGTGATTCCTTGGTGCCAGCCAAGCCAAAGCCAACGCCTATTCCAACAGTCACTGTCACTGCAACTCCCAGCGCATCTCCTTCCTCTTAGGGTTACATAACGATGATCTCGCGCAGATTCCTCCTCTCATTTCCAATCTTCTTCACCGTTTACCTACTGCAAGAAGGTTTTGTCACCCAGATGCGCCTACCTGCAGGTGGATTCTCACTCATCCTGATCTTCACCCTGGCATGGGCTGCGATGAGCACACCTGAGATCGGAGCGCTTACCGGATTTGGTGCGGGGTTACTGATGGATCTCTCAGAGACATCTCCTGGGCCACTCGGACACTGGACGCTTATTCTTATCCTTGTCTCATTTGTCATCTCTTTTCTCTCATATGGAGATGATCATGTGAGAGCCAACCCACTCAACATCGTGTTTCTAGTTGCTGCAGGAGTAGTCGGCGCACAGATTGCATTTCTCATTTTCGGTCTCTTACTGGGCCAAGAACTAGGTAGCGTGATGCACGTTATCTTTATCTGTCTTGGAACTGCATTCTGGTCAGCGATTGTGACACCTCTGCTGTTGCCCATCATCTCTCGATTGCATGCGCTCGTCTTTGGAACGGCTTCACGGATATGAATC
>JAURJS010000054.1 GCA_030832135.1 Candidatus Planktophila sp. | reverse complement strand
GAAAAAAGGCCAAGACCCCGATTGGCATCAATGTGACAATGGCATTTTTCGTTAGATCGAGTAAGTAAATTACTAACCAAGCAGCCAAGACAGCTCCGGCCGTAAGGAATCTATATCTCATGCTTCATCATATCAATCGACTTACCACGGTGGGTACTAGGGTTATTAGCCATTTCATTTTGAGAAACCCATATTGGCAGTTGGTGCCGTGACAATAGTTCCTAATATAAAGAATGCTGAAGATATCGCCAGCTCTGTCCGTAGATAGATAAATCCTGATCTGATTGTCACAACAAACTACATTGAGTAGATTATGCATATATAAAAAACCACCTACATGATCTAGGTGGTTTTCTTTATTCTCGCTTTTGAGTGAATTCCTTATGTGCGCCATCGCAGAACGGCTTCTCTTCTGAGTGGCCGCATCCACAGAACTTAGGGTTTTCGACTGTGCTTGTGACATTGCCATCTGCATCCACAAACTCCACAGTGCCGGTAATGCGAATCGACCCACTCTTGGGATTGACGAAAGCCTTCACATTCTCAGACATAGTTATGGTTTAGTCGAGGTAATCGCGAAGTGCCTGCGAACGTGATGGGTGACGAAGCTTCGACATTGTCTTTGATTCAATCTGGCGAATACGTTCACGTGTAACACCGTGAACCTTTCCGATCTCATCAAGTGTCTTTGGCTGTCCATCAGTGAGTCCGTAACGAGCCTTAATGACATCTGCTTCACGGTTGGTAAGCCCACCGAGAACCTGCATCAACTGCTCCTGCAAGATCGTAAATGTCACTGACTCTTCAGGCTTGATCGCCTCTGAATCTTCAATGAGATCACCGAACTCCGAATCTCCCTCTTCACCAAGTGGCGTGTGGAGTGAGATTGGCTCACGGCCATACTTCTGAACTTCGACAACCTTCTCAGGTGTCATATCAAGTTCCTTGGCGAGCTCTTCTGGGGTCGGTTCGCGACCGAGATCTTGAAGCATCTGGCGCTGCACGCGAGCGAGCTTGTTAATAACTTCAACCATGTGAACAGGAATACGGATTGTGCGAGCCTGGTCAGCCATCGCACGTGTAATCGCTTGGCGAATCCACCATGTCGCATAGGTTGAGAACTTGTAACCCTTTGTGTAGTCGAACTTCTCAACGGCACGGATCAAACCGAGGTTACCTTCCTGGATCAAGTCCAAGAACAACATTCCACGACCTGTATAACGCTTAGCAAGTGAGACCACGAGACGAAGGTTCGCCTCCAACAGGTGGTTCTTAGCGCGCTTTCCATCTTCAACAATCCACTCGAGCTCGCGCTTGAGCTTCTTATCAAGCTTCTTATCGTTAAGGAGCTTCTCTTCTGCAAAGAGACCAGCTTCAACGCGTGTAGCAAGTTCAACCTCGAGCTCTGCATTAAGGAGGGCAACGCGACCAATCTGCTTGAGGTAATCCTTAACTGGGTCAGCTGTCGCACCAGCTGTGAGAACGGTCTGCTCTGGTGGGAGGCGTTTGATTTCAGTCTGCACGAAGCGAGCCTGTTCATTGAAGAAGTAGAGCAAATCTTCGAGGTTCTTGAGGTAGCCCTGATTAACGGATTCAGTGATGATCTTCGCTGACTTATCAGTGAAGGTATTCATCGCAAACATCTGCTGGATCTGCTTGAAGGTAAGAGCCTTCGCCTCTGCCTGATCAATATTGTGCTTTGCAGCAACTTCGCGTCCATGGCTCTTGCCATTGATCGCCTCGATGATCATGTGAATATTCTTGAGGTCCTTCTTATGCTTCTCGCGCTCATTCTTATCTTCTTCATCATCATCTGATTCAGAGTCAAGGAGGAGGAATGAACCTTCTTCAAACTTGCTCTTCTCTTCCGTGACATCGACAACGCGAGTCTTCGATCCATCTGCTTCAGCATCGATAATCTCAGCTGCCTCAGCAATAAGGGCATCTACATCTTCAATCTCAACTTCTTCGACAACGATCTCATTGCCATCTTCATCGAGAACGACTGCCTTCTCAACCTTTGCTGCAGGCGCTTCAGCTTCCTTCACAGGTTCTGGCGCTGGAGCTATCAGCGCAAGTTGTGCCTTTGAGAGAATGCGGTTTGGTCCACCGAGACCAGCTTTGCGAGCCTTCTCTGTATCAACTGGAATTGAGAGAGCGAGCGCACGTGCCTCAAGGACGAGAGGCTGGAACTCCTTCTTTACAATCTTGTTGATATTTGTGATTCCTGCAGCTTCGAGAGTTACCAGAATTTCCTTCTGGCGATCAACGGCGCTCTTTAAATCTACGAGTTGCTGGACTTCTTTAACGTTGAGATCTTTCTTTAGCTCAATCTTGACCGGCTTGGCGGCAACCTGCTTAATAGGCGCGGCCTTCTTTACTGGCGCTGCCTTCTTTACCGGAGCAACTTTCTTTGCAACAGCCTTCTTTACTGGCGCTGCCTTCTTCGCCACGGCCTTCTTTACTGGCGCTGCCTTCTTCGCTACCGCTTTCTTAGCCGGTGCAGCTTTCTTCGCAGGAGTTGCCTTCTTAGCAACAGTCTTCTTCGCTGTTGCCTTGTTTTTGAGCGCACTAAATACAGCCACAATTGTCCTTTGGTTTTTTCGAACTAATCTCGAGACTTTCTATCTCGAACTGCTCGAAGTGATAGGCATATTATACCCAGAGAAAAGCGGCTATTCAGCGTGATTTTTCGGCAATGTCGAGGGCGTGGCGGATTGCAGCGCCGACAGATTCAGCCTCAACTAAGAATCCATCGTGGCCAAAGTCGGAATTGATGGAAATCAGCGGCTGCGCAGTTGGAACGAGCTCAGATATCTCAACCTGAAGTCGAGGTGGGAAGAGGCGGTCGGTATCGATGGAGACGACCACAACGGGGACGGTGATGGATTGGAGCGCCTCCACGACTCCCCCACGATCACGGCCCACATCATGGGAGTTCATCGCATCGGTCAGGGCGATATAGGTATTGGCATCAAAGCGCTTGGCGAGCTTATCTGCCTGGTGGTCGAGGTATGACTCCACGGCATAACGCCCGGTCTCATCTCCCTGCAATTGGCGACCAAAGCGCACATCCATCTCTGACTCTGTGCGATAGGTCAGATGAGCAATTCTTCGAGCAATTCCCATGCCCTCAACAGGTCCGCGCTCTAGCTCGTAGTAATCGCCTTTATTGAAGTAAGGATCTGATTTGATGGCGCGAATTTGAATCGCAGCGGTACCAATCTGATCTCCTGTTGCCACAGCGGAAGAGCCGATGGTGCAGATTGCGCCGACGCGATGTGGCAGTTGAATCGCCCACTCCAGTGCGCGCATTCCTCCAAGCGATGGCCCCACAGATAGTAAGTACTTATCAATTCCCAGCGCATCGCTAAATGCAACTTCGGCGTTGACCATATCTCGGATACTGATGATTGGAAATCGTGAACCATAACGCTTTCCATCTGGCGCAATACTTGAAGGGCCAGTCGATCCCTGACATCCACCAATCACATTAGGACAGATGATGAAATATTTATCGGTATCGAATGGCAGTCCAGGCCCCACCATCTGTGGCCACCAACCAGGAACATCGGACCAGCCAGTCATTGCATGGTTGATCAAAATGGCATTGTCTTTAGCTTCGTTGAGCGTGCCCCACGATTGATAGGCGATGGTGATATCTGGCAGTACCTCTCCATTTTCGAGAAGGAGAAAACCGATCTTTACAAACTTACGCTCTCCTGGCTCATCGCCTTCAAGCCAGGCGCCAGTGACTTCATGGCTGATCTCTCTACTCATTAGAAAACTTCCTTCACGCACTTGCAGACATTGAAACGTCTACCTGGTCGTCACCCGGAGCACCCCACCGCGGTGGAGGGTTGCCGCTCGACTAGCCGGGGCTTGATGTCGAAACTCATGACCTGCCCCAATTCTAACCCATCTCAACGAGTACGCACTATCGCTTCATTGACCGTCAAAGATTGCATCGATGACCTTCGGGTGGAGTTCGCGCCGCATCTGAGCAAAGGACTCTGGCGGCCACCCTGCATTAAAGACCCGGCGAAGTAACCCGGCGAGTGGATAGCTCTCATCATCGCCAAATGCGCGATCAAGGGCTTTCTGAGCAAGAGCGCCATCACCGCTCTCATAGGACATGGCAGCGACGATGCAGGCAATCGGTGCAACATATCCACGCGGTGCTAGGCGGAGTAGCTCTCGCCACATCGTGAAGTAGATATCGAAGGTATCTTCGCTATGCACACCTAAGGCGTAATCCCTGACCTGAACATCGCTCATCCGACCGATCATGCGCGCAACAAGAACCCGCTCACTTGCCCCACGCCCCATACGAAAATCATCGAAGAGTAAATCCATCGTCTCAATGCCATCTCGACGTAGCTCTTGCAGACTCTCACTTTCGTCATCGATATGGAACTGCGCAATGAGCTCTAACCACTGCCCATCGTGAGATTGTGAATCAGCGGCCAAGCTCTCTCTTAACTCCTCGATATTTGCATAGGGCATTGGAATTCCTGCAACTACATGCTCAACTGCTATCTCCGTGCTCTCAATATCTGGCAGCTTCTCCCCAAGAGAAGAGCAACATGTTTCATCGCGGCAGATAATTGAGCGATAGCGACCACCACGGACTACTAGCGATTCTTGGATATGAATACCGCTCTTAATCAACCCAGCGCCGAGGCAGATAAGAAGTGAATCACCATCATCGCGATCTTCTGGCATATAGGCAACCAAGAGCGCTGCATCTGCCTCCTCTCGTAAGAAATGATGGGCAAGTAAATCAATCTCATCGCTTCGCAGAGATTGCGGAAGATCAATGCGCATCGCAAGCCCGATCGCCTCATCCTTGATCGATATGAGGACGATTGAATCTGTGGGATGAAAGCCAATAAGAAATGGGATGGCGGTAATGAGATCGTGGGCAGATGTAAGAGTGGGCATTTATTCTCAATTCATAAATCGGATAGGGGCGGTAACAACGGTGATAGGTAGGACCGAGACGGTGGTGATCTCTCCTGGAATTCGGGCAGAGATGCCATCGACTGTGAATTCGCCATCCCAACGCGTGATGAGCTCAATCAGGTAATGGCCAGGCTTTGAATAGGTATGGCGGATCTCCCCTTCAGGAAAGGCGGCGCCTACCTTGCGCGTGAGATAGATGACGCCATCGCCGTAATGCCAGATAAATGTGGGTCGAAGGCGAACCTCAACTAGCTCGCCAACAATCTCAACTTTCTTGGTGACGACAGTCGGAATGTCAGACCAGAAATAGACCGGTGTATTTACCAGAGGAGAGAAAGATGGTTGATAGGAGATACCTGCGGTGGGAATAGATTCGACCAAGGTGTCATGAAGTGATGTTGCCTCATTTGATATCTGCTTTGCGGTCGACTTTGGTGTTGGCTTTTTGGCCACCTTCTTAACTATCGGCTTCTTTGTTGTCTTCACCGTTGGCAGCGGAGGAGCCACCTTCTTCGTCACCTTCGGCTTTGGTGTTGGTGCCTTTGTTGTTGATGGCTTTGTTGTTGATGGCTTTGTTGTCGAAGGTGTGACCACCTTTGTCGATGTCGCCCCGCTGCCCTTACGCCCCTCAATGACGATATGACCATCTTTGGTATAGACCTCAATACATGCCTTCTCGATGCAATCTTGAGCGGATGCAGCAACAGATGAGCAGGCCATCAGCGAGCTGAGTGCGATGGTGATAAGTAATCTCTCTTTCATCTGCGGAGGCTAAATTTGATTCACGCCCTTACGCGGATAGAAAGAGACATCTGTGGACAAATATGGAACTCTAAGAGCATGGCTGCTCGCGATGGTGATGGATGGATTCAATGCACCTGTG
>JAURJS010000053.1 GCA_030832135.1 Candidatus Planktophila sp. | reverse complement strand
GTGAAGTCAGCAAGCTCTCGACCGAAGTGGCCGTAGGAAGCAGTCTGTGAATAGATAGGGCGCAGAAGATTGAGGTCACGAATGATCGCAGCTGGGCGCAGATCAAAGACAGCTGTTACCGCCTCTTGAATCTTCGCAATCGCAACAGTCTCTGTTCCGAAGGTCTCAACGAAGACGCCTACGGGTTGTGCCTTACCAATTGCGTAGGCAACTTGAACTTCACAACGACGAGCAAGACCAGCTGCAACAACATTCTTTGCAACCCATCGCATCGCATACGCTGCGGAACGATCTACCTTTGAAGGATCTTTTCCAGAGAATGCGCCACCACCATGACGAGCCATACCGCCATAAGTATCAACGATGATCTTTCGGCCAGTTAAACCGGCATCTCCCATTGGGCCACCTACAACGAAACGGCCTGTTGGGTTGATCAGCGTGCGTAGATCCTTGCGAGGAAGATCAATCTTCTCGAGGATTGGCTCAATCACATACTCAATAATCTCTGGGGTGAGCTCCTTAGCAACATCAACCTCTTCTGCATGTTGGCTAGAGATGACAACGGTGTCGAGCGCTACCGCGCGATCGCCATCATATTCAATCGTAACTTGCGTCTTTCCATCGGGGCGCAAATATGGAAGTTGGCCAGATTTGCGAACTAAGGAGAGCTGCTGAGATAACTGGTGAGCCAGATAAATAGGAAGAGGCATTAGCTCCTTGGTGTCATCGCATGCATAACCAAACATCAGACCTTGATCGCCAGCGCCTTGCAGATCTAGTGGGTCACTTGCAGATGAGACACGATGCTCAAAGGCATCATCAACTCCCTGTGCGATATCTGGCGATTGTTGACCAATTGAGATTGAGACGCCACAACTATTTCCATCAAAGCCCTTTACGGATGAGTCGTATCCGATACCAATAACTGTGTCGCGAACAATTCCCATCACATCGGCATACCCTGATGTGGTCACCTCACCGGCAACATGGACCTGACCGGTTGTAATAAGAGTCTCTACCGCAACGCGGCTAGAAGGATCTTGAGTAAGGAGAGAGTCGAGAATTGCATCAGAGATTTGATCTGCAATCTTATCTGGGTGACCTTCAGTCACAGATTCTGAGGTAAAGAGGCGCTTGGACATTGGCTTAGCCTAACTTATTACTTTTCGAGATTGCATGATTGATGAGCGAATGTGCGAGATTTTCTTTCGATATATCATCGAAGGACTCCAAAACACCTGATGCATCGATAATCGAACCAGAGGTCTTCTCTGAGCCAAATATTGCGCCATCTGAAACATTATTGAGATAGACCAAATCCGCATTCTTACGTGCCATCTTCGATTGCGCCTCTGGTATGGAATCTTTATCAGTCTCAGCAGCGAAGGCAACCACTATTTGCGAACCATCTGCAGGCAGAGATGCCAAAAGATCCGGATTTTCGATGATGGAGATTGAATTTAACTCTGCCTTCTTAATCTTCTGCTGCGAACTCTTCTGGGGACGAACATCAGAAATTGCAGCGGCCATGAAGAGAAAGTCAGAATTGGAGAAGTGAGAATCTAAAGCAGACTTCATCTCGTCCACCGACTGAACATCGATGCGGTTAATCAGTGGGTGAGATTCAATCTCACTATTTGCAATCAAGAGTGTTACATCTGCCCCACGAGAACGAGCGGCTTCAGCGATGGCAATCCCCTGCTTACCTGTCGATTTATTTCCGATAAATCGAACCGGATCGATAGCTTCCCTCGTTCCACCTGCTGTAACAAGAACTTTGAAACCTTCGAGGTCTCTCTCACGTAATGTAGTACCTGAAAATCTTTCAATAATCTCAGCGGTATCAGGAAATCTACCTTTGCCAATATCTCCACTAGTGAGAGAACCTTCCGCAGGTTCCATTACATCTATGCCTCGCGAACGAAGAGTTGCGACATTCGCCTGAGTTGCCGCGTTGAACCACATATTGGGATGCATTGCGGGAACGACCAGAATGGGGGCATCAGAGGCAAGAACACAATTGGTGAGGAGATCATCTGCTCTGCCTGCAGCGATACGTGCGATGAGATCTGCCGTGGCTGGTGCAATAACTATTGCTTCGGCCACGCGCGCTAAGGAGACATGTCTTACCTGATCAACCAATTCAAAGACTTCAGTGGTGACAGTGCGCCCTGATAAGGCCTCCCAGGTTGCCCTGCCAACAAAGTTCAAACTTGAAGGTGTGGGAACTACCGTGATTGCAAAGCCTCTATCTTGAAGGCGGCGCAATAAATCACAGGCCTTATATGCAGCAATGCCGCCTCCAACGCCGAGAATGATCTCTCGAGCTGGGGCGGACATGGCTACTGCTTTTGAAAATTAAGCGTTTGTCTCAAGATTTTCGATGGTCAAGAGACCTTCGTTGATCTCACGGAGCGCGATTGAGAGAGGCTTCTCGTGAACATAGGTATCAACGAGTGGGCCTACGTATTCAAGGAGTCCCTCATTGAGTTGTGAGTAGTAAGCGTTGATCTGACGTGCGCGCTTTGCTGCATAGAGCACGAGGGCATACTTAGAGCCACTCTTATCGAGGAGCTCGTCGATTGGAGGGTTAGTGATTCCGTCGACGTGTCCGCTCATGGGTGCTCCTTAGTAGTTCAGGTGGGTAGATCAGTGACTTACTTTTACTTCAAATCTACCTCTTACGAGGTTGCTAATCTTATCAGGGCTTGGACCACCTCTTCGACCTGAGTATTGATAATCACCGTATCGAAGAGAGATGCTGCAGCTAGCTCCTCTTGGGCCAGGGCTAATCGAGCCGCTCTCCGCTCGGGAGAGTCAGTTCCACGTCCTTCAAGGCGTGAGACGAGCTCCTCCCATGATGGCGGCACCAGGAAGACCAATATCGCCTCTGACGAATGGGAACGAACCTGCTTAGCTCCGGCAATCTCTATCTCCAAAAGGACATTTACTCCTTGTGAGAGGGACTCCTCAACAGCTGCGCGGGGGGTGCCGTAACGATTTCCGGCAAATTCAGCCCATTCTAGGAATTGGTCCTCTTCAATCGCGCGATCAAATTCTTGATTTGAGTAATAGAAGTAATCAACGCCGTGAACCTCATTGAATCGAGGCTCTCGAGTTGTAGCAGAGACGCTGACCCAGAATCCAGGGACCTCGCGCAGCGCCTTGGCAACGGTGCTCTTACCAACTCCCCCAGGACCTGAGAGAACGAGGAGTTTGCCTCGAGTATGCGGGGTTGGAATCTCAAACTCCTTTAATAATGACGATAACTGGTGGCGACCTAAACCTTGAACGCGACGAGTTGGTGAAATCTCAAATTTCTCCATCACCGCTTGCGCACGAATCTTGCCATACCCGGGGAGAGATTCCAGCAACTCAACCACACGCATCTTGGCAAGAACTGGGTTCTGCTGCGCACTCTCGATAAATTGCGAGAAGGAGATCGCTCCCCTTCGAATCTCTTCCTTTACCCGCGCACGCTCTTGCCTTGAGAGTTTTGCAATCTCTAACGCGCGCGTGCGCTCCTCATCTGAGAGACGAGGTGGGAGTGCCATGGGTCAATACTATCCAGAGATCTCTTCTGCGATTGCTCGCGCAGCCTGACTCATTGCAGCAGGACCCTTACTCCAGGCCCCGGTAATCGGACGGCCAATGACTACATAGTTCGCTCCAGATTCAATTGCCTGCTGTGGCGTCATGGTGCGCACTTGATCATCAGAACCGGCTGTGCCCGCTGGACGAACGCCTGGGGTGATGATGATGGGATCTGCACCAACGGCACTTCGGATTGCCGATATTTCTAGAGGCGAGCAGACAATCGCTTTAGCGCCTGCTCGAACCGATAAATCCGCAAGTGCGACAGCGCTCTCAAGGGCCTTGTTTGCATAACCAATCTCGAAGAGATCTTCTTCAGAGAGCGAGGTGAGGATCGTAACTGCAGTGATATCTACCTGAGGGACTGCATCCACTGCTGCTCTGACCATGGCGCTACCACCTGATGCATGAACGGTAAGAAAGCGAGGGTTGAGAGAAGAGATAGCTGAGGCGGCCGATGAGACAGTGTTAGGGATGTCATGCAATTTAAGATCGAGGAAGATCTCAACGCCAAATTCCTCTTTTATCTTTGCGACACCATCAGCTCCGAAGGTGAGAAAGAACTCAAGACCCAACTTATAGAGGCCAACGCTCTCGCGAGTAGCTTCTACCCATCGCTGGGCTGTCTCGAAATCACGGGTATCAACCGCGAGTATTATCGGTGAACTCATCTCATCTCCTCTGATTGTGAAAAGTTTCTCAGGTTATCTATGGGCATAGCCAACAGCTTGCGAGAGTGAGGTGAAGCCACGCTGCGCTAGAAGTTCACGGAGTTCATTTTTAATTGAAATCAGCGCTGTTGGATTACCAAAACTTGCCGTACCGACAGAGACCCCTGATGCACCGGCGAGAATCATCTCGAGAGCATCGCGCCCTGAAGCCACTCCACCCATCCCCAGAATGGGAAGATGAGGTAGCGCTTCACGAACTTGATAAATAGCGCGAACTGCGACCGGGCGAATTGCTGGTCCTGAAAGTCCTCCAGTCTTACCGCCAAGATGTGGTTTCATCGTATCGAGATTGATAACCATTCCAAGAACTGTATTGATGAGCGCAACACCATCCGCACCCGCATCGGCGACGCTCTTGGCAACTGCTGCAATATTTGTGACATCAGGAGTGAGCTTTGCCAGAATTGGAATCTCTCCCCCGATTACCTTTCTCACTCCATCGATAACTCTGGCGGAGGTATCGCAATCTGTTGCAAATACCAATCCACGGTTCTCTACATTTGGGCAGGAGATGTTGACTTCAATTGCAGAGATGCCAGATGTTGATCGTAATTTGCGAGCCAAAACTGCATACTCTTCAACAGTCTCGCCAGCGATTGAGACAATCACGCGTGAACCTTGGCTAAGTAGCCAAGGGACATCGTTTGCAAGAAATGCATCAATACCGGGACCTTGAAGGCCGATGGAGTTAAGCATGCCCGAAGGAGTCTCAGCCATTCGCGGAGTTGGTCGACCATGACGAGGCTTATTCATTACGGATTTAGTAACAACGGCGCCAATTTCTTTCAAAGGGAAGAACTGCGCCAGTTCTTTACCGCTAGATGCACAACCACTTGCTGTGAAGAGGGGTGAAGGAAACCAGGCATTGCCGAGTGTGGTTGAGAGATCTACAGGGGCGCTCATTTAGAAACCCTCCGTGCTCTTGCCAACGAGGTCCCAACAGACGGAAGAACCATCCATTACAGGTCCATCAATACATGAGCGCTTCATCGAGATAACGCCTTGATCATCTTTAACTGGAAGAACGCATGTCATGCAGATACCGATTCCGCAGGCCATCGACTCTTCAACAGATGCTTGATGAATCACCCCGTGTTGATCTGCAATCTCTGTGATTGCCTTCAACATCGCCATCGGACCACATGAATAGATAATCTCTACGCCGCGCTCTTCAATGATTGAGGAGAGTTGTGATGTGACACGACCGCTCTCACCCATAGAACCATCCTCAGTGAAGATCTTCAACGAATTGACCGAGCGCTTACCTTCCATAGGTGCATAGATCTTGCTTCCATTGCTGGCACCGAGCACCATATCGACGCGACATCCACGCGACTTCAGCAGATCTGCCAAACCAAAGAGAGGCGCTGAACCATAGCCACCACCGATAAGGAGGGCATTAGCTGGTTCCGTTGGAACTCCGAATGGCTTGCCAAGCGGCGTAACGACATCAACTTCAGAGCCTTCCCCTTGTGCGCAGAGCCACTTAGAGCCTGTTCCATGCGGGGCGACAATAAGTTCAACAGTTCCACCAAATTGTGCACTCTCTGATGTACGCGAAATTGCAAATGCTCTCCGTAGAACCATCCGTGATGACTCGCCGCCAACCTGGATTGCAATGAAGTTACCAGGTCGGCAATGACGCACAACCTCACCCACGCTGAGAATGATCTGATGATAAGCACCGACACGCTTATTTGAGATAACTGTCGCAGTTACTTGAGCTGCAGCTTTATTTATCGTGCTCATGCAAGCCACTCTTGAATTGACTTCACACCGAGATCTCCTTGGCGGAGTACCTTGATACCTTCAACTGCAGCGTTAAATCCAGGGGTCGTGGTGATAATCGGAATACTGCGTTGAACGGAAGCGGTGCGAATCGCCCAACCATCTGCTCTTGTGCCCCGACCTACCGGAGTATTGATTACAAGATCAATCTCTCCTGAATTTAAGATGTCAACAATTGTTGGCTCACCAAGATCACCGCGACCTTCAGAGTTCTTACGCACTTGAGATGTCACCACGCCATGTTGGGCCATAAATGCCGCTGTACCAGCTGTTGCAAGAACTCTAAATCCGAGTTCAACAAGTGCTCTCGCCGCCTCTACTCCCGCACTCTTATCCTTATCGGCGAGGGAGAGAAATACCGTTCCACTCTTAGGCAACGGTCCGAAGGAGCTGATCTGACTCTTGGCATAAGCGCCACCGAAGCTAGAGGAGATACCCATAACTTCACCTGTTGAGCGCATCTCAGGTCCTAGAACTGCATCAACGCCGCGACCATCGGTGCGACGGAAACGATTCCAAGGTAGAACCGCCTCTTTCACGCTAATTCCATGCGGAGCATTGCGATCGCTCTCCGGCAACATGCCTTCTGCCTTTAACTGAGCAATCGAACTGCCAACTGAGATTCTTGCTGCAGCCTTAGCTAGCGGAACGCCCGTTGCCTTACTGACAAAAGGAACAGTTCGTGAAGCTCGAGGATTTGCCTCAAGAACATAGAGAATATTTCCCGCCATTGCGAATTGAATGTTGATTAGACCTCTCACGCCAACGCCTTCTGCGATAGCCAAGGTTGCCCTGCGAACTTCTTCACGGGAAGCATCAGAGATCGTCATTGCCGGCAGAACGCAGGCGGAATCACCTGAGTGAATTCCAGCTTCTTCGATATGTTCCATGATTCCACCGAGGAAGAGTTCATTGCCATCATAGAGAGCATCAACATCTAACTCGATTGCTGAGTCTAGGAAACGATCTACGAGGACTGGGTGATCAGGGGTGATATCTGTTGCGCGAGTAATGAATCCTGAGAGAGATTCATCGTCATAGACAATCTCCATGCCTCGACCACCGAGAACGAATGACGGACGCACTAGAACCGGATAGCCAATTCTCTGAGCAATCGCTATCGCCTCTGATTCAGAAGATGCCATTCCAAATTCAGGAGCGGTGAGATTCTTCGACTTGAGAACATCTCCAAATGCACCACGCTCTTCTGCAAGATTGATTGCATCAGGGCTGGTTCCCAAAATCGTCACACCTGCCGCCTTAAGTCCGGCAGCTAATCCAAGAGGAGTCTGACCGCCCAACTGGGTAATCACACCCAGAACAGGACCTGCAAGAGTTTCAGCATGGATAACCTCAAGCACATCTTCCAAGGTGAGAGGTTCAAAATAGAGGCGATCACTAGTATCGTAATCTGTTGACACTGTCTCTGGGTTGCAATTGATCATGATGGTTTCATAATCTGCTTCGCGTAATGTGAAGGCTGCATGAACACATGAGTAATCAAACTCAATGCCCTGGCCAATACGGTTTGGTCCAGAGCCAAGGATAATTACCGCAGGCTTAGTTCTAGGGCGAACTTCACTCTCTTCTTCATAGCTTGAGTAGTGATAAGGAGTGTGGGCCTCAAACTCAGCTGCACATGTATCCACAGTCTTATAGACAGGGTGGAGATCGAGATGATGGCGCGCTTTACGGATATCTTCCTCAGTTGAACCGCGGAGCTCTGCAATCTGCTTATCTGAGAACCCGAAGGACTTAGCAAACTTCAACGATTCCAGCGTCATCTCACCAGGCTGGGCGATCTCTCGAGCCGCATCATTGATCTCCTGCAACTGCTTGAGATACCAACGGTCGATCTTCGTTGATTCAAAGACTGCCTCAATATCTGCGCCAGCCCAGAGAGCGCGATGCACCTGTTGCAATCGATACTCGGTAGGCATCTTCATCGCCTCAAGTAGTTCACCGACATTGATCCCTGAAATATCGGCAGGGAATGTGAAGATCGCCTCTTTACGCTCCAAAGAACGAAGCGCCTTCATGAGCGCCTCTGGGAAGGAGCGACCAATAGCCATCGCTTCACCCACGCTCTTCATAGTGGTTGTCAGGCGAGGATCAGCATCGGCAAACTTCTCAAAGGCAAATCTTGGAGCCTTCACGACGATGTAATCGAGAGTTGGCTCAAATGATGCCGGCGTGACCTGGGTTATGTCGTTCTTAATTTCATCGAGGGTGTAGCCGATAGCGAGCTTTGTTGCGATCTTTGCAATAGGAAAACCTGTCGCCTTTGATGCAAGAGCTGATGAACGAGAGACTCGCGGATTCATCTCAATCACAATAATGCGACCAGTATCGGGATTGACCGCATATTGAATATTGCAACCACCTGTGTCAACACCGACCTCACGGATAATATCGATTGATAGATCGCGGAGCTTCTGATATTCAACATCGGTGAGGGTAAGGGCGGGAGCCACAGTTATTGAGTCTCCTGTGTGAACACCCATTGGATCAATATTTTCAATGGAGCAGACGATGACTACGTTATCTACACGATCTCGCATTACCTCGAGTTCATACTCTTTCCAACCGATAATAGATTCTTCAATAAGGACCTCAGAAGTTGGTGAGTGGCGAAGTCCAGCACCTGCGATTTGGCGAAGAGAATCCTCGTTGAATGCGATTCCTGAACCAAGGCCACCCATGGTGAAGGATGGACGTATCACGCATGGATAGTTGAGGACAGATGCAGCAGAAAGAACTTCATCCATCGTGTGGCAGATGATCGATTTTGCAGATTCACCGCCAACCTTCTCAACAATTGCTCTGAAGAGTTCACGGTTTTCACCTCTTTGAATCGCATCGACATCAGCTCCGATGAGGCGAACGTTATGGCGCGCAAGAATTCCTGCCTCAAACATTCCCATCGCCGCATTGAGCGCGGTCTGGCCACCAAGAGTTGCTAGAACAGCATCAGGCTTCTCCTTGATGATGATCTGCTCAATGAATTCTGGCGTAATTGGCTCGATATATGTCGCATCAGCAAACTCAGGGTCGGTCATAATTGTTGCAGGATTGGAGTTAACAAGAATTACTCGGATGCCTTCTGCCTTCAATACGCGACAAGCTTGTGTACCTGAGTAATCAAATTCGCAAGCCTGGCCGATAACAATGGGCCCTGAACCGATAACAAGAACGCTCTTAATCGAATTATCCAGTGGCATTATGCGCTCACCACCTTTCGTGGGTACTTCTCCATTAAGGCGATGAATCGATCAAAGAGATAGCTAGCATCGTGAGGACCCGCTGCAGCTTCTGGGTGATACTGCACACTAAATGCTCCGCGCTCAAGAAGCTCTAAACCTTCAACAACTCCATCATTGAGGCAGATATGCGTTACCTCGCCTGGGCCAAATACAGTCGAGAAGACAGAATCAGTTGGCGCCTTGAGTGCAAATCCATGGTTGTGGGCTGTGATTTCGACTTTGCCAGTCTTGCGATCAAGTACTGGCTGATTGATTCCGCGGTGGCCAAATTGCAACTTATAGGTGTCGAAACCAAGAGCTCTTCCTAAAATCTGATGGCCGAAACAGATGCCGAAGATAGGAATCTCTTCAATCAAGATATCGCGGACAAGTGAAACGGTATCTGTCATCGTTGAAGGATCGCCTGGCCCATTAGAAAGGAAAATACCATCAGGCTTATAAGCGAGAATCTCTTCAAGTGTTGAGTTATATGGAAGTACGTGAACTTCAATGCCACGCTCTGCCATATTGCGTGGTGTTGCTGCCTTAATTCCGAGATCGAGAGCGACAACGGTGAACTTCTTCTCCCCCATCGCCGGAACTAGATAAGGGACCTCAGTAGAGACATCGCCACAAAGATATGCACCTGACATCGGGCTCTGCTTGCGAACCTCAATCACCATCTCTTCACGCGTTAACTCGCTTTCAGAGAAGATACCAACGCGCATTGCTCCTCGATCACGCAAGTGACGAGTTATCGCACGAGTATCAACTCCAGATATTCCGACCACTCCTTGCTTGGTCAGCTCCTCCTCTAAATCTGAGGTACTGCGCCAATTGCTAGTAATTGAGGAGGGGTTGCGCACAACAAAACCGGCAACCCAAATCTTTGATGATTCATTATCTTCAAGATTGATTCCGGTATTACCGATATGCGGCGCCGTCATCACAACCACCTGTTGGTGATAAGAGGGATCGGTGAGGGTCTCTTGGTAGCCGGTCATGCCCGTCTGAAATACCGCCTCACCAAAGGTCTTCCCAGTGGCGCCCCAGGAACGCCCTTCAAAGATGCGTCCATCATCGAGAACTAGATATGCCTTACTCATGTGAACCTGACCTTAGCTCGCCTTGATGTGTGAGGTGTCCATTAAATACAGTCGCCACCACTGTTCCTTGGAACTCCATGCCGTGGAAGGGTGTGTTCTTGCTCTTAGAGGCTAATTGGGCGCGATCGACCGTCAATACTCCAGCGGGATTGATAATGGCGATGTGGGCAGGCTCACCCACCTGGAGGGGGCGACCATGGCTTTGATATCCAGCGATCTTTGCAGGATTTGAGCTCATAACCTCTATCGCCCGCTCCCAAGAGAGGCGCCCAGTTGAGATGAGTGTCGTATAAAGAATTGGGAAGGCTGTTTCAAGGCCGACCATTCCAAAGGCAGCGTTCTGCCACTCGCACTCTTTACTCTCCACGGGATGAGGAGCATGGTCAGTTCCGATGATGTCGATCGTGCCATCGACTAAACCCTGACGTAGCGCATCGACATCGTTCTGAGTGCGAAGTGGAGGATTGACTTTATAGATTGGGTCATAGCTCGTCGCTAACTCATCAGTGAGAAGTAGGTGATGCGGTGTTACTTCGGCAGTCACCTTCATCCCTTGAGCCTTCGCCCAACGGATAATCTCTACCCCTCCTGCAGTTGTAACGTGGCAAATATGCAGACGGGCTCCGACCATATTTGCGAGCAAGATATCGCGAGCAATGATTAACTCTTCGGCGACCGCTGGCCAGCCTTTAAGCCCAAGAGTAGAGGCAACAATTCCCTCATTCATCTGAGCATCTTCAGTCAGTCTTGGGTCTTGGGCATGTTGAGCGATAACACCATCAAACTGCTTCACATACTCCAGAGCGCGACGCATCATCAAAGGATCTGAGACGCAGTTCCCATCATCGCTAAAGACTCGTACTTGCGCACGAGAGTTGGCCATTGAACCAAGATCGGCAAGTTCGCGCCCTTCAAGATTCTTTGTTACTGCGCCAATCGGAAAGACATCGACCAACCCAACGCTCTTACCGATTGCTGCAACCTGCTCAACGATTGCAGAGTTATCGGCAACCGGAAGAGTATTTGCCATAGCACTTACTGCTACATATCCGCCTCGCGCTGCAGCCAATGACCCTGTCGCAATAGTCTCTGAGTTCTCTCGACCTGGCTCGCGAAGATGTGTGTGGAGGTCAACGAAACCTGGAAGGAGAATGAAACCAGCTGCATCAATCACCTGGTCGGCAGATGTATTGATTGACTCTGCTATCTCAGAAATTAGACCATGGGCGATTAATACATCGGCTTTCTTGCCGCCCGAAATCGAGCCACCCTTGATCAGAATTGAATTAACCATTTACAGACTCCTGACTTCCGGCGATAAAGAGATAGAGAATTGCCATGCGTATCGAAACACCATTTGCCACCTGCTCTACTACAACTGACTTATCGCTATCGGCTGCTTCAGCGCTGATCTCAAGGCCACGATTCATCGGACCTGGGTGCATCAGGATTGATTTCGGCTTAGTAAGAGCCAATCTCTCAGAATCGATACCGAAGAGCGTTGAATACTCGCGCTCGGATGGGAAGTAGAGATCACTCATTCGCTCTTGTTGAATACGGAGCATTATCACTGCATCAACTGTTGGAAGAACGGCGTTAAAATCAAAGGAGACTTTCACTGGCCATTGCTCCACCTGATGCGGGAGAAGAGTTGGTGGAGCAACGAGAGTTACGTTCGCTCCTAATTTGGTGAGCAAGAGAACGTTTGATCGTGCAACGCGTGAGTGAAGGATATCTCCCACGATTGCAATATGAAGTCCTGAAAGATCACCCCTACCTCCGCAGAGGTGCTTGCGAATTGTATAAGCATCTAAAAGTGCCTGACTTGGGTGCTCATGAGTTCCGTCACCAGCGTTAATGACAGTTCCATTGATCCATTTCCCCTGTGCAAGGCGATGAGCTGCGCCTGATGCTGGATGTCTAATAACTACTGCATCTGCACCAAGAGCCTGAAGAGTCTGAGCGGTATCTTTAAGCGACTCCCCCTTACTAATACTCGAACCCTTTGCGGTGAAGTTAATGACATCTGCAGATAGTCGCTTTGCAGCTGCTTCAAAAGAGATGCGTGTTCTAGTGGAGTCCTCGGCAAAGAGATTGACAACTGTCTTCCCACGTAAGGTGGGAAGTTTCTTCACTGGACCTTCACTTACCTTTGCCATCTCGGCTGCAGTATCCAAAATGGTGAGTGCGAAATCTTTATCGATATCGTTGATAGAGAGGAGGTGCTTCATGACTTTGACCCCGCATCTGCGGAAAGTTCAGCATCGCTTCCATCAATACGGACTTCATCAATCCCGTCATGTTCGCGGAGAGAGACTTTCACGCTCTGGCTCTTGGAGGTAGGCAGGTTCTTACCCACAAAATCTGCCTTAATTGGAAGTTCACGGTGGCCGCGATCGACAAGAACTGCGAGCTGAACGCGCATAGGTCGACCGATCTCGCCGAGAGCATCAAGTGCTGAGCGAACTGTGCGGCCGGAGAAGAGAACATCGTCGACGAGAACAACGGTGCGTCCTTCGACCCCTTGTGTTGGAATGGATGTCTCCATCAGTGGACGAGGCGCTCTGAGCCTTAGATCATCACGATGCAAGGTGATATCGAGAGTTCCCACTTGAACGGGGACTCCCTCTATACCTTCAATGATGGATGCTAGGCGATGTGCGAGATGGGCACCACGAGTGGGAATTCCCAATATTGTGATCTGCGTAGACCCAGAATTACGCTCAAGAATCTCATGCGAGATTCGAGTCAAAGCGCGAGTGATATCGCTTTCGTTCAGGGCAAGGCTCATGTCAATCTCCTTTCCTGCCTCTCTGGACAGGTCGTTAAAGGAACGTTGTGCGAAGGATATCACCTGATCTGTGGATAGCAGCTGAGCTAGATCTTGCGCGCCTCATACCCTCAACCCTTCCTCAAGGTGAGGGGTCTTCGCGTGAGACAAGGGTTGGAAGGGATGTTTATGAATACAGGGCTAGAGGAGATATGTGCAAGCAAGTTACGAGAGATTCGACGGGCAAGAGGGCTCACCCTCCATGGGTTTGAGGCGTTGAGCAATGGGGCGATCAAGGCTGTTGTCTTGGGCTCCTACGAACGCGGCACACGAGCAATTTCACTAGAAAGATTGGAGCAGATAGCTTCAATTTATGAAGTTCCAGTTCAGTACTTCTTCGGCTTTGGCTCTGAATCAAAGTCAGAGAGTCAGATGAGATTAATCTTCGATCTCCGCCGAATCGCCAAGCGCGCTGAACTTCCAGCAGTGCTTGAAAACGTCAAACGGTATCTCGGCTCAATCGCTCGGAAGCGTTCAGATTGGAACGGAGAGGTTATCTCTCTTCGGGAGGGCGATGGTGATTGCCTTGCAATTATGTGCGATATGAATATCTCAGAGTTCAGACAGTTCCTACAAGAGAACAGATTCCTCTTTGCAAGTGAAGTTAGCGGGCAACGCTCTCTTTAATGGAGGAAATCTTCCCAAGGAGGCCATGGATGAATGTTGCAGAGTCATCTGTCGATAAGTCTTTTGCTAAAGTGATTGCTTCATCAATTGCGATTCCGTCAGCGAGTTCATCGCTCCAAACAATCTCGAAAATTCCAAGGCGAAGGATATTGCGGTCGACTGCAGCCAGGCGATCGATATCCCAACCTTGAGCATAGGTAGCGATGAGCTCATCAATCTTCCGCTTATTTGCTGCTACACCTGAGATTAACTCGCGAGTGAACTCGCGAATCGGGCGCGCGTCGGGACCTTCTTCGACAACATCGCGTGACTCAAGGATTGCAAGAGCATCACTGCTACGGATATCAGATTCGTAGAGGATATCGAGAGCCTGCTTACGCGCCTTACTGCGAGCTGACACTAGTTGGCGCGGCCTTGGTATGAACCATCACGTGTATCTACCATGACAACTTCATCCTGCTTGATAAAGAGCGGAACCTGAATCTGAATTCCAGTCTCAACTGTTGCCGGCTTAGTTCCACCTGAAGAGCGATCTCCTTGTAGTCCTGGCTCTGTATAAGTGATTTTGAGCGCAACTGATGCTGGAAGTTCAATAAAGAGCGGGTTTCCTTCGTGGATTGCCACGATCGCACTTGTGTTCTCGAGCATGTAATTGGCAGCATCAGAGACGGTTGCCTCTGAGATTGTCATCTGATCAAAGTTAACATCGTCCATGAATACGAAGTCATCACCCTCTTTATAGAGGAATGTCATCTCACGCTTTTCGACAACAGCTGTCTCAACTTTGACGCCTGCGTTGAATGTGCGATCAATAACCTTGCCACTAAGAACTTGCTTCAACTTTGTTCGTACGAAAGCTGGACCCTTGCCTGGCTTCACATGCTGGAACTCAACAACTGTCCATAGCTGACCTTCGATATCGAGGACCATGCCATTTTTGAGATCATTTGTTGTTGCCATTGTTCAAACTCCACTTCACCAGCTCCGTCTTTCGAAGCACAAGGCGCAAGATTACCCTACTTCTTACGCTTTCTTGAGAATCCCAGAGAGCGCACGCAGTGCAAGGAGGTATGAATCGGGACCGAATCCCCCGATAGTGCCATTGGCAACGCCAGAAATCACAGAAGTGTGGCGGAACTCTTCACGTGCAAGCGGATTCGAGAGATGAACCTCAATCAGCGGCGCCTTCACTAGCTCTGCCGCATCACGAATCGCATAGGAGTAATGGGTGAAGGCTGCAGGATTGATAATCACCGGTGTATTTGTATCCGCCGCCGTGTGGAGCCAACCAATGATTTCTGACTCTTGGTCGCTCTGGCGAACATCTGCCTCAAAACCAAGTTCTTTAGCTCCTGAAACGATCAGATCTACTAGTTGAGGATATGAGAGATCGCCATAGATAGATGAATCTCTAATATCGAGGCGAGAGAGGTTGGGCCCATTGATGACTAATACCTTCATACGAGAACCTTCTCATATGCCGATTTCAATTGCTCCTCTGTGACACCCTCAAGGCGACCACAATTTGCGATGGCGTTGAGAATGACGAAGCGGATTGAAGATCCTCGAGCCTTCTTGTCGAGAGATATGGCCGCAGAGAGCGCAGGCCAATTACTGCCGCCTGCAACGGCTCCGATTGAGATAGGAAGACTCAACTCCTTCAAGATATCTCGATGCAACTGCAAGAGCTCGCCGTCTATGAGGTCTGCTTCATGGGCGAGTTCGGCAACGAAGACCATGCCGATTGAAACCGCTTCACCGTGGCGAATTGTGTAATCAGAGACTCGCTCGATTGCGTGGCCAAAAGTATGACCGTAGTTAAGAATTTCACGAAGCTCTGACTCCTTGAAATCTTCGCTGACAACCTTTGCCTTTGTTCTTATCGACCTCTCGATCAGATTATTTACCAGATGGGCGTTGTTACGAATGCTAGAGAGAGATTTACCCTTTACAAGATTGAGAATCTCTTCATCATCGATAAATCCGCATTTCACAACCTCAGCCATACCCGCTGCAAAGTCACGATCACTAAGGGAGCGAAGCCACGATGGATCGAT
>JAURJS010000052.1 GCA_030832135.1 Candidatus Planktophila sp. | reverse complement strand
CTGGCTGGATATAGAGCATGCGTGAGCCTTCATAGATGCAATCCACTGGGCACTCTTCGCGACATGACTTATCTTTCACATCGACGCAAGGCTGGGCAATCACATAGGTCACGGCGGGCCTCCTTCTAAGAGCTTCAATAATCTTATCGAGCAGGCGGTAATTCTAACCCTGCGAAGTCATTAATGTGCGATTAGGGTTACGGCATGGCATTTGAGGTCGGGGCATTTAAAGCTGAGATAGCTGCAGCCATCGGCAAGCGGGTCTCCATCCGCCTTCGCGATGGCGAGAGTTTCCGGGACCTCTTAGGCGTCTTACGTGATGAGAATTCACTCGTGAAGAAGGATGGCACGATCGCCACCTTCGACCCCACTGCGATTGCTTACTTCCGAGTAGTGCCTGTCTTCAATCGTGCCGATATCCAAGCTGATCTAAAACTCAATGATCTCCACCTCTATGAGACTGCCTCTCGAAAACTGCAGAAAATTGAGGGTGAGCAGATTCGAATCTACTCATGCGGTCCCACCGTCTATCGCGATGCCCACATCGGCAATATGCGCACCTTTCTTCTCACCGATTTAATTCGTCGCAGCCTCGCCCTCAATGGTGTTGAAACCATCTCGGTCTCCAACATCACAGATGTGGGCCACATGTCGGAGAACCTCGATGGTTCAGATAGTGGAGATAAAGTTCTGGAAGAGGCAGCTCGTGAATCTATCGAGCCACTAGCAATCGCGCGACGATACGAGGATCGTTACCATAACGATCTCGCAGCGCTTAACATCCTGCCCGCTGATTTCTACCCACGTGCTAGTGAGAATATTTCCGAGATTATTACGGCGATAACAGAGTTGATTGCTCGTGGTTCGGCATATTGCGGAAGCGATGGAAATATCTACTTCAATGCGCGCAGCGCCGACTCATACGGTTTCATCAGTGGGAATCGACTCGATGCTCTCAAGCCTGGACATCGCTATGAATACACCGGTGATGGCGGAAAGAATTTCCATGCCGATTGGGCGCTCTGGAAGTTGGCAGGTAAGCGGAGCGAGATGATTTGGGAATCTCCGTGGGGCGCAGGTTTTCCCGGGTGGCATATCGAGTGCAGCGCCATGTCGCTTAACCTCCTCGGTGATTCTGTCGATATTCACGTAGGTGGAATAGATCTTCGCTTTCCCCATCACGAAGATGAGAGAGCGCAGACAAATGCCCTCGCCGGCAAAGCTGCTGGAGAAGAGGTAGTTCGCAATTGGATTCATGGCGAGCATCTCCTCTTTGAGGGCAAGAAGATGGCCAAAAGCTCGGGGAATGTTCTGCTAGTTTCAGATATTTCAGCCCGCGGTTTAGATCCCTTATCCCTCAGGCTTGCACTGATGGAGAATCGTTATCGCTCTCAGATTGATATGACGTGGCAGACAATTACAGCAGCTGATGCCACGTTGAAGAGATGGCGAAAGGCGCTAGCTAGCTGGGGCGCATCAGATGAAGTCAAGGTAGATGTTGAAATTCACAGCCACTTTATGAATGACCTTGAGACGGCAAAGGCGCTCTTGCGTCTTCGCGCTATTGAGAAAGATGAAACTATTGGCAATCAAGATAAGCGCGCAATATTTCTCTATGCCGATCAAGTCTTAGGACTAAATCTCAATCGCGCTGTGGAGGAAGAATCTGTTGCAGAACTGAACGCAGAAGCTTTAGCGCTCCTTGCAGAACGCCTCGCCGCACGAGCGTCCGGTAATTGGGCAGAGTCGGATCGGATTAGAGACCTCTTAGCAGAGAGCGGAATTCTTGTTCGCGATAGTAAAGAGGGTCAGAGCTGGGAGCGTCGAATTTAATTACGAGCAGCAACTGCAAAGAGAGCTGTGAGAGTTCCAAGCATGAGTAGCGTTGATCCAACGCCATCGCCTTGCACTAAGAGTTCTTGCCCCACTCCAAAAGTTGATCCCCTTAAAATCACGACAATCCAACCGAATGCACTTATCCATTTCAGCAATCGACTTTGGTAGTGGCGACCAATCCCCCAAATAGCGGCATAAGTCAGAGCGAGAGATGCGATGACACCTACAGGTGGAAGGCTCTGATGAAGCAGAATTGCAATGGCTGCTGTTGCAGCACCGGCTAGAAAAGATATGAGAGTGCGCATTTAGAGCGAGATTCCAGCGAAGATATCTCGTTCGCGTTCTGCCTCATCCAAGGGAGCGCTCTTCTGACCCTTTACAAGGGTGTAGTACTCATGACCCCAGACCTGAAGGCCGAGATTATTTGAGAGCGCAAAGAATGGACCATCGACAGAAATCTGAGTCGCATGGGCTCGCATTGCAGCCATCTTCGCTTCAACATACTCATTACCATCAATAAGGGTCGAGACAAATGAATCATCCTTGCAGAATGGGAGATCTTCTGCGCTCTCTGCACCGAAGAAATCAGAACCAAGCTCTTTCATCTTATCGATGCCCTCTTGAATGACAGAGCGAGGTGTGACATTCCAATAAATCTTCTCAACTTCCCAACTCGATTTCTCCGCTGCCGCCATGGCAACGCGATGGGCTTGAATGTGATCTGGATGGCCATAGCCACCAAATTCATCATAAGTAATAAGAACATGTGGCTTCACTTCATCGATGACGTTAATGAGATACCGCGTGGCTTCCTCAAAGTCGGCTCTCCAAAATGAATCGTCACGATTATTCGGTTCAGTATCCATCATTCCGCTATCGCGATACTGCTTATCCGGAGCACCGAGAAAACGATAATCTCTTACGCCAAGTGCTTTCATCGCATCTGCTAACTCGATTACCCGATGCTCGCCAAGGAGATCATCCTGCGCTGCAGCTTTATGGCTATGTTCTTCAACAAGAACTTCACCTTCCTCACCGCGTGTGCAGGTAACGAGGGTGACATCTGCGCCAAGTGCTGCATACATAGCCATCGTTGCACCGTTGTTGATCGTCTCATCATCAGGATGAGCATGGACCAAGAGCAAGCGATAGCCTTTATATGAATCGAGCATCAGTAACCAATCAATAGCGCTTTAGTAGACAGGAAGAGATGTATCGATCTGTTTTGCCCAGGCAATAACGCCACCGGCAACGTGAGATGCATCGGCAAAGCCAGCGTTCTTTAAGATCGCTAAGCACTCTGCAGATCTAACTCCACCCTTGCAATGCAAGATGATTGGCTTATCTTGAGGAAGCGATGAGAGAACGCTGCCATCGATAAAGCCTTGCTTAGGGATGAGTCGAGCTCCCGGAATTTGTACGATTTCAAATTCACTTGGTTCGCGGACATCGATGAGATAGAAGTCATCCTTATTATCAATCTTTGACTTCAACTCTTGCACGGTAATAGTTGAGCCTGAGCTCGCCTCTTGAGCAGCCTCTGAAATCACACCACAGAAGGCTTCGTAATCAGGCAGCAGCGCTGTCTGCTTTGGATTCTCACTACAGATTGGGCAGTTAGGATCCTTGCGAATCTTTACCTTACGGAAAGTCATCTCCAACGCGTCATAGATCATCAATGAACCGATGAGCGGCTCGCCAACACCGGTGAGAACCTTGATCGCCTCTGTTGTTTGAATAGAACCGATCGTTGCGCAGAGAACTCCGAGTACTCCACCCTCAGCACAGCTTGGCACCATTCCTGGAGGTGGTGGTTCTGGATAGAGGCAGCGATAGCACGGACCGTACTCGGCCCAGAAGACACTTGCCTGTCCATCAAAGCGATAGATAGAGCCCCACACATATGGCTTCTTAAGGAGCACACATGCATCGTTAACAAGGTAACGTGTTGCAAAGTTATCTGTTCCATCAACGATGATGTCGTATTGAGCAAAGAGCTCCATTACATTCGAATTATCAAGACGAGTCTCGTGTGTAATGACCTTTACATAAGGATTGATCTCAGCGATCTTCTCCCGAGCTGATTGCGCCTTGCTCTTACCGATATCTGACTGGCCGTGAATAATCTGTCGCTGCAGATTTGATTCATCAACAGTATCGAACTCAACAATTCCTAAAGTGCCGATGCCTGCAGCTGCCAAATACATCAACGCAGGAGATCCGAGTCCACCTGCGCCAACGCAGAGCACCTTTGCATTCATCATCCGCTGCTGACCGGCCATCGCCACATCAGGAATAATTAAATGGCGGCTATAGCGACGAACTTCATCGACTGTGAGCGCATGGCCGGGGGAAACAAGCGGTGGAGTCTTCATGGTCTGATTCTGCCGTAATGCTCCCGCCCTCGCCAACTGACTCTCCTTTCCACTAAGATTTGCGCAATGAGTACAACAGATGCAAATGGTTCGCAGAATCAACTCAACCGCGGAGATAAGGCTCGATTGCCTCGCGATGAGCGTCGTGCAATTCTTCTCAACGCCGCTCTAGAAGTTTTTACTGCAGCTGGTTATCACTCCGCTGCGATGGATGAGATTGCAGATCGCGCAAGTGTGAGTAAGCCAGTTCTCTACCAACACTTTCCATCGAAGTTAGATCTCTACCTTGCAGTTCTCGATCTCCATATTGATTCGCTGGTCTATGAGATTCAAAAAGCAATCTCATCGACTCCGGATAATGCTCTTCGCGTTCATGCAACGATTGATGCCTATTTCAGTTTTATTGAGAATGAAGGTGAGGCATTCCGCCTCCTCTTCGAAAGTGATATGAGCGTTGAACCTCAAGTTCATGAACGCCTCAATCGCATGACATATGACTGCGCCGCAGCGGTCAGTGGTGTGATCTCTAATGACACAGGTCTTCCAAAAGAGGCAGCGATGCTCTTGGGTGTGGGGCTCATCGGTTATGCCCAGGTCACAGCGCGCCATTGGCTTGAGCGTGATAGCAAGCTCACTCGCCAACAGGCGATGGATCTCGTTGAGAATCTCATGTGGCGCGGAATATCTGGATTTCCCCGCACTGAGCTCTAACCAATAAGATATCCACATGAGCACCAAGAAGAACGAAAAATCATCTCAGGTACGTATCGCTGTCACCGATGTTGCAAGCGAACTCTCCTTTGAGTGCCCTTCATCTCAAGCAGAAATTAAGAGCGCGGTCACCGCAGCCCTTGCTGGGAATACCCCTCTTATTCTGACCGACACCCGTGGCCATGAGATCGTGGTCCCGGCGGCAAAGATTGGTTACATCGAAATCGGTGAGCCTGTTGAACGTCGCGTTGGTTTCGGCGCTCTCTAAGTGAGTATTACCTTCGCAGAGCTTCCTCTCCGTAAAGAGACAATCGAGGCACTTCATCAACACGGCTTTACCGCTCCCTTTGCAATTCAAGAGATGGTTCTTCCCATCGCTCTTGCAGATGGCGATGTCATCGGCCAGGCAAAGACCGGTACTGGAAAGACGCTCGCTTTCGGCGTTCCTGTTATCGAACGTGTTATCGCGCCACAAGATATTGAGTGGGCAGCACTTGATGCTAAAGGTGATCCACAGGTATTGATCGTTGTCCCTACGCGCGAACTCTGTGTTCAGGTGACAAAAGATATTGAAGAGCTCTCCTCCAATCGCGGCATTCGCACCCTTGCTGTCTATGGTGGTCGCGCATTTGAACCTCAGATAGAGGCGCTTGAATCCGGTATTGAAATTGTTGTGGGAACGCCAGGTCGCCTCCTTGATCTCTATCGCCAGGGAAAGCTCAAGCTTGGCAAGGTAACTCGCGTTGTTCTCGATGAAGCTGATGAGATGCTCGACCTCGGCTTCTTGCCAGATGTTGAGAAGATCTTCTCTTCCACACCTGCCCGCCAGCAAACAATGCTCTTCTCGGCAACTATGCCTGGTGACATCATCGCTTTGGCACGTAAATTTATGAATCAGCCTGTGCATATTCGCACCCAAGATTCTCAAGATGAAGGCCGCGTTGTTGCACGTATTGAGCAGCATGTATTCCGCGCACATGCCCTCGATAAGATCGAAATGCTCGCCCGCATCTTGCAGGCAGATGGTCGCGGACCAACTATCGTCTTCTGTCGCACAAAGCGCACAGCTCAGAAAACTGCCGATGATTTGATTGAACGTGGCTTTATCGCATCCTCAATCCATGGAGATCTCGGTCAGGGTGCACGCGAAAAGGCGCTCAATGACTTTAAATCCGGTAAGTGTGAGATTCTCATCGCAACCGATGTTGCAGCTCGCGGTATTGATGTCGATGGAATTACCCACGTGATTAATTACCAGTGCCCTGAAGATGAGAAGACTTATGTGCACCGCATTGGTCGAACAGCTCGCGCTGGCGCCGATGGAATCGCAGTGACATTTGTCGACTGGGATGAGTTAGCTCGCTGGAAGATGATCGATACCGCTCTCGAACTCGGTCTCCCAGAACCGCTTGAAACTTACTCTTCATCAGATCACTTCTTTGAAGCGATGCATATCCCTGCTGGCTCATCAGGTCGGATGGTCGCTGCGAAAAAGGTTGAGGCTGCTGCTAGATCAGATCGCCCTGCGCGCTCATCTGCTCCACGTGGAAAGTCTTCAGCTTCAAAATCCTCTCACGATAAAGCTCCCGCAGAGAAAGCTCCTCGCGAAAAGAGCACACGTGTGCGCACGCGCACAAAGCGCATCGCTGATTAATTAGCTACTAGCTAAGACTTTAACCGCATCAGCGAGCATCTGTACGGCGATTGCTGCCAGTAAGAGACCTGCAATGCGAGCAAGTAAGGTCACGCCAGATTCCTTAATAACCTTAAGGATCTTGGTCGAGAGCATCAGTACTAAACCGATCAGCAGATGAACTGCGACGATTGCAACAACAAGACCAGTTACTCGCTGTGGAGTATTTGCCTGCTCCACAAAGATCATCGTTGCCACAATGGCGCCAGGACCTGCAAGAAGTGGTGTGCCCAGTGGAACCATTCCGATATTTGTTCCAGCGCTCTCGCTCTCAGTTACTTTTCCGGTAAGCAATTCAAGTGAGACATAGAG
>JAURJS010000051.1 GCA_030832135.1 Candidatus Planktophila sp. | reverse complement strand
TAGGCGGATTTTGACTCCAAACTTCATATTCTCTGGAAATGCTTGTCGCTTCTGGCAGTTGCCATCACCGATCATTGCGCAGTAACGCCATTCATCTACTGAAGGGTGCATCACTCCTTTAGGAGTTCTCTCTGGAGATTCTGTGGAATCGACAGCGACTTGTTGCGAGTAACGGCCAGAAACTAAGGTCACAGGTGAAACGTTGACGATTAAGTTATAGAGATTAAATTGCTCAGTTGTCACCTTTGTGTTCGCCGGTTTATTTAAGCTGCCCGATGTGAATGCCTGAACCATATATTGATCGTTGCCACCACTATGGCTGATGCCTGGAATAGTCCAGACGGTTGGCGTGCCGCCCACAGGTAGATTCAGCGCATCATTTCCTGCGTAATCCCACTTAGATGATGTCGGATAATTCACGGGTGTCTGAGCGTTGATGCGGTTTCCGCTTGCATCTACAGCATAGAAAGATTCAATGCAGTTGGTGACGATGAGATCCGAACAAGGCTGCAGGAAAGCGTAAGAAGAGATTCGTTTTAGCTCTACGCACTTCGGTGAATCCACATTTGCGCAGTGATAGGAGATTGGATTAGTTTTTCCTGTGCTCTCTTCCTCGGCATAGAGCGTGGAAGGCTCCCGGTTGATTGTGGTGTTATCTCCGATATAGAGAGATCTCCACCCTTCTCCCTGTGGGGATGCAATGGGAGTCCAGTGCTCATCCGGGTTATCTGCAGCAATACTGATTGAGGAGAGCGGCCCCAGTAGGACCACTCCCCCCATCAGTATTGCTAGGAATTTCTTCATAAGAGTTACTTCTTCTTATAACCCTTCGGACATGTTGGCTTAACAGCAGTGATCTTCTTAACTGACTTACCCATCACGCAGGTGATAGTTGTCTTGTTAAGCATCGCTGTGGCCGGCTTCCAGCTCTTCTTCAAAGCAATCTTGAGCTTTGGACGAGAGTAGCCAAATCCGGATACATCGATGATGATTTTGCCGCTCTTCACGCCGACAGTTGCAACAGCTGCAGTTGTCACAGATCCATCAGTGATGACCTGAACAGAGAGCGCCTTGACTGCGTCATTGACGTTATCGAGACCCCAGAGGAGCTTGGCATCTGCAGCAGGAATAACAGCCTTATAGAAACCGACATTTGGTGTGACGCCATCTGCGGCGAAGTGTGGAGCAGCAGCTGTCCAAGCAAACTCCTTGTTCTCAGCGTTCCATACTGGTGTGCTGAGATCGCAGACGCCGTTAGAAGATACGACCATATCTCCGGATGTTCCTTCAACACCAAAGGCTGATTGGCCTTCATTATTGATAAAGAGCATTGCCTGGAATTGACGGACATTTGCCTTTGCAACTCCAGTCTCACCAGAGCAGTCTGCTGACTTGCCAGCGAGCGCCACAGTAACTGGGCTACCTGAGAACTTAATCGTTGAGAGACCGTTAGCTGAGCTGTAATCTCCAGTGAAGTTTGTTCCTACACCTACGAGTACACCTGGCTTAATTTCTCCAGTCTTTACAGTCACAGAGATATATGTGTCAGGATCCATATTCACGGCATAAGCTGGCTTATCAACCTGAGTTGCAACCTTTACCTTCTTCTCAGCATTTGTATATGTTGGAAGAACATCGATAAAGACGTGGTTTACAAATTCATTGGCAGTCTTTGCATCAACAAAGAGGCCGCCGAAGCCAAGTGAATCGAGACCATTGCTTGACCAATCGAGTGATGTCCAACGACCGCTCAAAGAGCGACCTGTTGCAACAGTTGGAAGTGTTGGAGCTACGACTGTCGTTGTATCAGCAGTTACCGTTGCTGTATCAGTTGAGACCGTTGCACTCTCTGGAGTTGCGAGGATCTGTCCATCTGCAACCCATGTCAGTGGAACGACGACGCCACCTGCTGTGGTGATGGTGACGCTATCGACGCAATAGGTCGTACGAGCCGAACTACAGGCTGGCCACGATGTCTTTGGCACATTGAGCGCAGCCTCAGCTGGCATTATCGAGGCGATTAGGCCTGCAATCAGAGCAAAGGTTGCTGCTCCTGCTGTGATGATCTTCTTCACTTTTCCCCCAAATGAGCGACGAGTTAGCCGGTTCGGCTCTAACTCATTCACCGCGATATAGGGCGTAATTTATGCGCTCTTATAGGCCAGAGATAGGTGTGAATGGTCACTGATGGTCATAGCTCACGCTCGCAGCAACGCCTATCTGAGCTGGGCGAGATACCAGTTCCATTGCCAAGAGACTCCGGATGCGACCTCTAGCCCATCGTTGAACTCAGGGAATGAGAAAACTAGGAGCGCCTTTCCACCAGGAAGGACGGTGGTGGGGCGGGAGTCGCTAACAAGTGGCGTGTGATTATTGAAGATTCCAAGTGATGGTGAGGTCGAGACCAAATCGGCAGTGTTGTTCTCCACTGAGAGCACCCAGGTTGTTGGGCATTGCTGCTCACCGCAACGCTCCCAAGAGATCTTCAATCCCACCGCAGTAAGGCCACCAAGGGTGTCACCGAGTCCACCTGCCGAACTAATGGCTGCAACATCGCCAACGCTCTGCTCCCACTCGACGGGATAGTCTGAAGTCAGACCAATGATCTCTGGCTGAGTCGCAGTGTTATCGCCAGTGATTCCACCGACAACTTGAATGGGATCGCTCTTGAGTAATTCATAGATGCCGATGCTGCCAGCGCTAATTGCGAATACACCGAGCACTGCAAAAATCGCGTTGCGAATTCTTTGGCGTCGCACCTTGGCAATGATGATTGGAGCAAGGTCACGGTTATCGTTAACGCTCACAGCCATCCATTGCATCTCGCGTTTGATCAGCGGATCAATATCACTCATTGGAATCCACCACCTCTGCGATTAATATTTCTCGGACATTATCTGTTGGAGCACTTAACTCTTTAGCGGAAGATCTCTCAAGTTCGGGTACTAACTCTACATAGGCAGCAACCGCCGCCTTGCCTCGAGCTAGGTGTGATGCAGCTGTTCCCATTGGAATCTGAAGAACCTCTGCAACCTCCCGGAGAACCATTCCATGTTCATAGATGAGAACAAGGACGGCGCGTTGAATCGCACTTAAAGATTTAAGGGCTGCCTGCACCAAAAGTCGTTGGGTGACATCATCTGTCTGATCGGCAATATCGCGTATGTTCTCAGCGAGATCCCAAGAAGTTTCACGCTCTTCCTGCTTACGCAGCCACTTGCGGCGCATATCGGCATGCTTACTCACCATGACTCGCATCAGATAAGCCTCAGGGTTCTCATGATCGCGAATCTTCGACCAGCGCTTATAAACATCTGCGAGGGCTTCTTGGAGAACATCCTCGGCATTTTGAGTATCGAAGCAGATCACCTTGGCAGCCTTAAGGAAGGCGCTCTGGTTCTCCCGTAGCCAGAGGGTGAACTCCACCTGATTCTGTTGGCTCATGCCCGCGACTCCATGGCATGAGGATACCCCCAGCGAATCAGCGTTGTGGAGTCAGAATTCTCGCCGAAGGTAGCGGTGAGAGGGCGTTGGAGAGCACGCCTAGTCGAGTGAAGGTGAGATCTCAATTCCATATCGAGCAAGCTTTTGCGCCCCTCCATCGATTGCTGTTAAGACGAGCGGCTTTCCATCTGGGCAGATGACATAAGAGTGTTCGAAGTGGGCGCCACGCGAGCCATCTGTTGAGACAACGGTCCAATCATCGCCAAGGACCTTTGTCTTATCTGTGCCGCGAGTAATCATCGGTTCAATCGCAAGGGCCATACCTGGAACAATCTTTGGACCAAATCCCTTTCGTCCAAAGTTAAGGACATGCGGCTCTTGATGCATCTCTGTGCCAATTCCATGGCCACCATATTCGCGCAAGATTCCATACTTACCTTGAGAATTTACATACTGCTCAATTGCATGACCTATATCAGATAACCGCGCATTGAGAGAACCTGCGGCGATTCCGCGCCACATCGACTCTTCACAGACATCCATCATCTTCTGATCTTCTGGGTCAACGGTTCCGAGTCCGATAGAAAATGCTGCATCTCCATGCCAACCATCGATAATTGCTCCGCAATCGATAGAGACAACATCGCCATCGAGTAGCGTGCGTGGACCAGGGATGCCGTGGACAATCTCTTCATTAACAGAGACACAGATGCTCTTGGGATATCCGTGATAGTTGAGGAAGTTGGGGGTTCCACCACCGCGTTTAATAGTTGCCGCTGCGATCACATCAAGAGCATCCGTTGTCATTCCGACTTTAATGTTCTCTCGAATTGCTTGATGAATCTGGGCTACGAGTAAACCAGCGCGACGCATCACCTTGAGTTGATCAAGGTCCTTTATTTGAATCGCCATTGTCGTTACCGAATTTATGCTTTTACGCGAGCAAGAGCAGATGTTGCGCGCTCTGTAATTTCGGCAATCTCGCCATCCGCATCGATTGTGATCAGAAGGCCTTCTGTGCGATAGAAGTGAATAATGGGAGCTGTCTGCTCTTCATAGACATCAAGGCGCTTGGCAATGACTTCAGCCTTATCATCCTCACGCTGGTAGAGGTCTCCTCCCCCACATGCGCTGCAGGCTGTGGCATCAGGGCCAGATGGCGCTCCACATGCACGGCAGGTACGACGGGATGAGAGACGACCGATAATCAAATCGTT
>JAURJS010000050.1 GCA_030832135.1 Candidatus Planktophila sp. | reverse complement strand
TCCAGTGATTGGAGTTTTGGGGGTCATCGAAGATGTCCGCACCCGTACGCCAATGTCCTTTAAAGAGGCTGGTTTAGAGCTCTTTCTCCTTGGTGCCACCGATGAAAATCTCTCAGGCAGCGAGTGGGCCTATATCCATGGAATGCGTGGAGGAATTGCACCGACGGCAGATCTGCAGCGCGAGATGCGGTTGATTGATCTCTTGGTTGCCGGCAATAAGAGCGCGCTCTTTACCGCAGCTCATGATTTAAGTCAGGGCGGGCTCGCCATCTCCCTCATTGAAATGGTCTTACGACACAATGTTGGAGCAACGATTGCAATAGACGATGTTGGAAACTCACTTGTGAGTGAGACACCTGGTCGCGTTGTTGTTGCTGTTCAGGCTGAAAAGAGTGGAGAACTTGAAACTCTGGCAGCCCAGCACTCCATACCAGTTGCAAAGATTGGAACAACAGGGGGAGATGCACTCGTCATCAACGATGCAGCAATCTCTTTATCCGAACTTCGCACCGCACACACTGAGACATTCAAGAAGCTGTTTGGATAATCAGATAATGCGCGATCCAAAGATATTAAGTGAGGTGAAATCGACGCTTGCGTTGCTCGCAGATGTTTACCCGGGTCGCGCTATCGAGGTTCGCATTCCTCCTTATGCCGCCGTTCAGTGCGGTGATGGTCCAAAGCACACACGAGGAACGCCACCAAATGTGATTGAGATGGATGCTCCAACTTGGTTGCAACTAGTTGATGGAACTCTCACATGGAGCGATGCATATAACGAGGGATTGATTTCCGCTTCAGGAAGTCGCGCAGATCTCAGCCATCTACTACCGCTAAGGAGCAATGCATGAACCGTAGAGCAGATGGCAATCTCAACCATAATCTTCTCGATGAAGATAAGGGTCCACAGGATGCCTGTGGCGTCTTCGGTGTCTATGCACCTGAAGAAGAGGTGGCAAAGCTAACTTTCTACGGACTCTATGCATTGCAGCACCGAGGTCAGGAATCGGCCGGTATCGCAACATCTGATGGTGAGCGCATCGTTATCTTTAAAGATATGGGTCTTGTCTCTCAAGTCTTTACCGAGAGTGATCTATCTTCGCTTAAGGGTGAAATAGCTATAGGACACTGTCGATATAGCACCACCGGTTCAAGCACCTGGGTCAATGCGCAGCCAACGTTACGCCCTACCAAATATGGCACTATCGCACTTGGCCATAATGGAAACCTCACCAATACCGGCGAGCTCTTTGATCTAGTTCGCGAACTTGAGCCAGAGGCTCCCAAGCTAGGCAGAGGCGCCACAACCGATACCGAGATTATGACGGCGCTTATTGGTTTACAAGATCACGAGACTATTGAAGAGAATATCGTCGCCGTCCTTCCACTTCTCCAAGGAGCTTTCTCTCTGGTGATTATGGATGAGACAACCTTATATGCCGCGCGAGATCTCAACGGTGTGCGCCCGCTCGTCCTTGGAAAGTTAGAGAAGGGTTGGGCTGTTGCATCTGAGACAGCTGCTCTAGATATCGTGGGAGCAGAATTTGTCCGCGAGATTGAACCCGGTGAATTTGTTGCCATTGATGGTGATGGAGTTCGATCACAGATGTGGGGAGTTCCAAACCCAAAGGGTTGCATCTTTGAATATGTCTACCTTGCTCGCCCTGATACAACAATTGCTGGTCAAGGCATTCATGCCGTCCGTGGTGCAATTGGTCGCCGTCTCGCTGTTGAATCCCCTGTCAATGCAGATCTTGTAATTCCAGTTCCTGAATCAGGGACACCGGCAGCAATCGGTTTCGCAAAGGAATCCGGAATTCCATTTGGATTGGGCCTCGTTAAGAACTCATACGTTGGTCGCACATTTATCCAACCATCTCAGACCATTCGCCAATTAGGCATCCGCCTCAAACTCAATCCACTTCGTGAAATTATTGAAGGAAAGAGAATTGTTGTAGTAGATGATTCAATCGTCCGTGGAAATACCCAACGAGCGATTGTGAAGATGCTCCGTGAGGCAGGTGCGCTAGAGATTCACGTTCGCATCTCTTCACCACCTGTGAAGTGGCCTTGCTTCTACGGTATTGACTTTGCTACACGCGCTGAGCTCATTGGTGCAGAGATGACCGTAGAGGAGATTCGCCTCTCCATTGGGGCTGACTCCCTTGGTTTCGTCTCTGAGGCAGGTTTGATTGAAGCGACGAAAGTGCCGGAAAATAAGCTCTGTACAGCCTGTTTTTCCGGAAAATACCCCATCGCAATCCCAGCAGATCTATCTGAAGGAAAGACTCGTTTAGAAATTACGGAGGTCTAATCGTGGCAACATATAAAGATTCTGGTGTTGATATCGATGCTGGAGATCGCGCTGTTGAGTTGATGAAGGCATCGGTTGCCCGCGCTTCTCGTCCAGAGGTAATGGGTGGCATCGGTGGCTTTGCCGGACTCTTCGATGCATCCAAACTCAAGGAGATGAAACAACCACTCCTTGCGACCTCAACCGATGGAGTTGGCACCAAGACCGAGATTGCACGTCAGATGGGGATCTATAACACCATTGGTGAAGATCTCGTTGCCATGGTTGTCGATGATCTCGTTGTCTGTGGTGCTGAGCCGCTCTTCATGACAGATTACATCGCAGTGGGAAAGGTTATCCCTGAACGTGTTGCAGCCATTGTCTCTGGTATTGCTGCAGGTTGCATCAAAGCGGGAACAGCGCTCATTGGTGGAGAGACTGCAGAACACCCAGGGCTCTTAAAGGAAGATGAATTTGATATTGCGGGCGCTGCAACAGGAGTGGTCGATGCAGATCAACAACTAGGTGCGCACCGCGTAAAGGCGGGAGATCTAATTGTTGCAATGCCAGCGAGTGGAATTCACGCCAATGGCTTCTCACTAGTTCGCCATATTCTTGCCACGCAACAGTTAGATCTGACTCGCAATTACGATTTCTCACAATCTCTCGGTGAAGTTCTGCTCACACCGACTGAGATCTACACTCTTGATTGTTTGGCTTTGATCAAAGCGCAAGGTGAAAACATTCGCACCTTTAGCCACATCACTGGAGGCGGACTTGCAGATAACACCGCCCGCGTTATTCCTGATGGCCTCACCGCTATCTATGATCGCTCCACCTGGGCTCTTCCACTCGAGATGAAATTCTTAGCGGATATGGCATCTGTTCCACAGGCAGACCTTGAGCGAACATGGAATGCAGGAATCGGAATGAGCGCCATTGTTGATCCTTCCGTGGCTGATCTGATCGTTCGTTCACTTGCAGCCAGGGGTATGAAGGCATGGATCGCCGGTAAGGTCGAGAGGGCAGCAGAGTTGGGTGCTCCACGCTCATCTCTGACCTCAACATATAGATAGCGATCGGGAGCCCCTTTTTCACCTCGCCTGCGAATGTGTACTAAGCGGCTACGCCTGACCCGGAGAGCTCCCGGAGCCTGCGATTTAGCCCGCTAGCCCCCTCTGAGATCTGGCCGAGAGCGGCAATTTGAAGCTCGGCTAAGCCCTAACGCCCTGACTTTGGTGGGCAGGCTCCTCACACGATAACCTACCCCCCTGGAACACATACATATTCCGATGAGGAGGTCTCGCCCATGGGTCGCGGCCGTGCAAAAGCAAAGCAGACAAAAGTAGCTCGTGATTTGAAGTACAACTCCCAAGAGATGGATATTGAACG
>JAURJS010000049.1 GCA_030832135.1 Candidatus Planktophila sp. | reverse complement strand
TGCAAATTGCAGCGCTTTAGCGAATAGCTTAGGCAGGCTCTCACTCTCTCGTTGTGATGAGATGAGCATCGTCATATATGCAGGGAGCATTGCAAACCCACATGGGTTGAAGGTTGCAAAGACTCCTGCTGCAAATACGAGAGAGAGATCGCTCATTTCTTTGCCGTGAGGGCAACCAACTTCTTCTGGAGAAACTCTTCATCACTTGGGCCGACCTTCGAAGTGATCTTTCCCTTTGCATCAACGAAGATCAGCGTTGGCTGAATGATGACGCCAAATCGATTCCAGAGTTTTCCATCTGCATCGTTGAGATTGGTAAAGAGAGAAGTACCGGTGTGTGTGACAAACTCTTGCATCTCTGCCTGGTTGCCCAGCGCGCCGATGCCCACAAAGTTCACCTTACCTTTGTACTGCTCAGCAGCGGCAACCAAGTTTGCTGATTCGTTCTTACAAATCGCACACCAAGGTGCCCAAAACCAAAATACAGTCGGCTTCTTATTTGCCAATACCTTGGAGGAGTACTTCTTACCTTCGACAGTCTTTGCGGTGAAAGTTAACTTTGTATTGTTACTTGCAAAGGTTGCTTGGCTATATGCCTGGGCCGGAGCCTGCGCCACAAGTAAGGTGCTTGTGGAGATGAGAACCGCCGAAAAGGCTGCTGCAAACTTCTTCATCCTTAACGCCTACTCAATCTTGTCTAGCTTGAGCTTGATGCCAAGCCAAGCGCCGATAAATGAGAAGAGGAAGAAGGTCCAACCAGAGAGGGCAAATGCCTGGCTACCTGAGAGGAGATTTCCAATGGTGCAACCGAGGCTGGTAAATGAGCCCCAGCCAAGGAGAATTCCACCTACGATAGAAGAGCCGGTGCCCTTGAGCGTCGGAATCTGTGGCTTAAAGCGATTGCCTGAGATTGATGCGGCAAGTGCTGCGGTGAAGAAGCCGATGATGAGCCAACCATTATTGGTGATGGTTTCAACAGCTGCTCCGATGCAACCAGAAAGTCCTTCAAGTCCGATCAGATCTGGGTAGAGGTTGTACTTGGTACCTATTGTCTGAGCGATCGAATTGAGTTGGCGAGTTGTTCCAAGCGGCTCAATGCGAAGGTAGGCAGCGATTCCGATGAGTCCAACAATCGTTCCCGTGACAAATGGGTTCCAACGCTTCTTAATAAGAGAGTTGCGAATCTGCGCCCAATCAATCTCGCCAGTTCCATGTACTTCGCGCTCAGCTGGATTGCTGCGAGTGATGAGGAAGTAGAGAGCAACTGCAATCGCACCAAGTGTGAGTGCGAGAGAGCCTGCATATCCGAGGTAGTGAGGAAGCCAGAGCTTTGGAGCTCCTTCAATAAAGTTACGATAAATAAAGTTCCAGGTATTGAAGGAGAGGATAAATCCGATGATGACACCGATCAAACCTGGGATTGCACGGAGGTAACCCTGAGTCAGGCGGAAGAATTGACCAGAGATACATGCTCCAGCAAGTGCCATACCGATACCGAATGCAAGACCACCTAGAACTAGGGCAAGACTTACCGGGCCAATATGTGCAGAAGGCGGCAACTGATCCTTACCTGGAACAGGCAGGAAGATGCCAAAGATAATTGTGTAGCCGATTGCACCGACTGCAAGTGAGGTAAAGACTGCAATAAGACCGTAGTTCTTACGCTCATTGATGGAATCTCTAAAGATACAGAAGATGCAGAAGCGCCCACGTTCAAAAGCGATTCCAAGGGCAGTACCGACAAGGAGAGAGGTAGCGGCCTTTGAGCCGTATGTCTCGCTCTTCTCAAGAATCTGAGAGAGGACGACTAAGAGCGCAATGATCACGCCCGCGATAGAGGTACGAATGGAGTCTTTACGACTCCATTCGTACTTAGTCTCTACTGAACTCACTTAGCAGCTGCCGCTGTCTCGATAACAGCTTCTGGAGCTGTTGCTGCGAACTCAAACCATGAACCGTCGTAGTTCTTCACATTGGAGTTGCCAAGGATCTGAGTTAGAGCGAACCATGATGCTGATGCAAGAAGACCTGTGCCGCAGTAAAGGATGACCTTTGTATCCTTTGTAACGCCGACAGCTGCGTAAGCTGCCTTAATCTCAGCAGCTGACTTAAATGTTCCATCGGCGTTGAGAATGCTCGCTGTTGGGATGCTCTTCGCAGATGCAATATGGCCAGCCTTTGCAGCTGTTCCAAGACCAGTACCAGCAGCCTTACCTTCGTAGCTTGCAGCATCGCGAGTATCGACGATTACAGCACGTGTGCCTGACTTGAGCTTGGCATTACGAACTACCTCTTCAATCTTCGCGCGAAGCTTTGATGAGGCAACAGTTGCTTTAAAGGTACCGACTGGCTTTGCGGCAGTTGCAGCAAATGTTGTTGCTCCGCCACCGGCAGTCCACTTCAAGAGGCCACCATCGAGAATACGAACATCAGGCACACCGTAGAGGTTGAAGACCCATGCTCCCCAAGTTGCCTTAAGGCCAGACTTTGCTTCAGCGTAGAGAACAACAGTTGACTTTGATGTCACACCGAGACGCTTCAAGACCTTATCGAAGTTTTGACGTGTAACAACGCCATTCTTGAGCTTTGACTCTGATGAGTTAGCAAGTTCGGTCTTCCAGTCAATGAACTGAGCGCCTTCGATATGTGTACGTGCATAGACAGAATTATCGTTATCTCCAACGTGGAGAAGGATGAGATTTGGATCAGCAATGTTTGCCTTAAGCCATGTCGTTGAAACGAGAGCCTTTGTTGGCGTTGATTCTGTTACTGCACTAGCTGATGGAACAATCGCCGAAGAGAAGAGCGCGGCAATTAATGAAAGTAGCGTGATTTTCTTAAACATGATTCTCCTGAAGTTTGATGTTATGGATGTGAAATTAATAGAAAGTTAAAAAGGAATTAGTGAGCTGAAGGTGTAGATCAGCAACACATAGTGATGAGGCGGCAGTAGTCGACGATACGTCGCTTTGTTAAATCTACTGCTTGATTGAGCATGGGCGTGAGGGTAACTACATCAAATAACGATTGCAACACACATACAATTCACATCTGCAAATAAATTGCATCTGCCAAGATAGTGAATTAAGCCTTTCGAACAATGCTTGATTTAAGGTTCATCGGGCCAAAGCCATCGACCTTCGCCTCAATATCGTGATCTCCAGGGCCATCTACCAAGCGAATCCCGCGGACCTTAGTACCCACTTTAAGGGTATTAGATGATCCCTTCACCTTCATATCTTTGATGATGGTGACATCATCGCCATCTGTCAGGATATTTCCGGAAGAATCCTTGATGACTCGAGCGCCCTCTTCTTCAACATCTGCAGGATTCCACTCATGTGCACACTCTGGACAGACAAGTAACGCGCCCATCTCGTATGAGTACTCAGATTTACATTCAGGACATGGGGGAAGTTGCTCGCTCATGCGGCGAGTTTATCGTTCTATTTAGTAAGCGCCGGCAGTTTTACGAATGAAATCAACAGTGATCTTAGGAAAGTTCCACATAATCACATGGGCGCAATTTTCGACGACAATCCACTTTGAATGAGCTGGAGCAACGCTTCGCTCTTGAGCTACTTCCTCCGGCAATGTTAAATCAGTATCGCCAAAGATAATTGCAACTTCAACGTTCTCCGGAATATGCGATTCAAAACGTCGCCCTCTCAATCCATTCCACAATGGCATATATCCCTTAGATCTTGCCATCGCGATAACTGAATCTCGACAACTTTCATAACTGAGATCTCGCCAGAGATGTGTGATCTTCTTATAACCAATCGCCTTGAGTGGAGGTAAGTGATAAGCCAGCGGCATAAAGAATTGAGAAATCTTGGCGAGGATTCGTGAATCTAAACTCGGCGGAAGTTTCTGAGTTGGTCCTTCATGCCATAAGCCAGCAGGAGCAAGCGCGGTGACGCTCTTAACACGATCAGGTGCAACTGCTGCCATCTCAAGTGCAATCCATCCACCAAGAGAATTTCCTGCTGCATGTAGCTCTGTGACACCATGATCACGCTCCATCATCTCGACGATAGAGCGCGCAAGTGATTGAGGTTCATGCCCTATTTCGGTAAGGAGCGGAGCATCTCCATGGCCGGGAAGATCTACTGCATAGACAGTGAAGTCATTGACGAGATCTGGAATGAGGCTCTTCCAAATTGTTCCGGCTGAGCCGAGACCATGGACCAATACGAGCGCTGGCTTTGCTGGGTCTTCTGTATAAACCTTGGCAATTGCACTCATGTTCTGAGTATAAAGATAGGCGGAGTGATAATCTCGCGCTATGACTATCGCACTCATTGTTTTCAGTTCATTGCTCGCATTTGCCGCAATCGGATCTGCAATTGCAAAGCTTAAGAAGGTCCCAGATGTCATGACATCAATGGCCTCAGTTGGCGTGAAGCCGCAGCAGGTCCCACTTCTGGCTGCCCTTGAAATTGCAGGTGGTCTAGGAATCATCGCCGGTATCTGGGTACCAGCCCTAGGTCTCGCAGCTACCGTCGGCTTAGTTCTCTACTTTGCTGGAGCACTTCTCTCACATATGAAGATGAAGCACGGTCCCGCTGAATTCGG
>JAURJS010000007.1 GCA_030832135.1 Candidatus Planktophila sp. | reverse complement strand
GATTGCGAAGATTCAAGAGGCGGTAACAGCTGTCTTTGATCTGCGCCCAGCTGCGATCATTCGTGACCTCAATCTTCTGCGCCCTATCTATTCACAGACTGCTTCCTACGGCCACTTCGGTCGAGAGCTTGCTGACTTCACCTGGGAGAAGACAGACCGCGTTGCTGCCCTCCAAGCTGCAGTGAAGTAATCAAACATTCATATAAGGCGAGTTCATGGTTAAGGGCAAGCTCACTTTAAAACGTGAGCTCGCCTCTCTTCCGCCCGTTCCACCGCTAGGTGAATTCGCGGTTGCTCATCTTTGGGTAGATGCATCGGTCTATCATCTCGATACCCCATTCTCTTATCTCATCCCTGGGAACTTGGCGGAATCCATCAAGGTTGGTTCGCTAGTTTTGGTGCCATTTCATGGAAGGGAGATAACGGCGTTAGTTATTGAGATTGTTGCTCCGGAGAGTATTTCTGGGCTGAAGAGCATCTCCAAGGTGCTCGGTTCACTTCCGCTCATGACGCAAGAGATAATCAACCTCATTGGCGAAGCATCGAAACGTTATGCGGCGCATCCTTTTGACCTCATTAGATCAGCAATTCCCGATCGGGTACTTGGCGTGGAGAAGGAGTTCCTCGATCATCAGAGCTCCTACAATGTGGAGAAAGGAAATTCGCAGCGCCACTTCATACAACTACCTCCTCATCTAGATCGCTCTCATCTCATGGCAAGAAAGATTGCAGAGCAATCAAAATACGGGGGAGTCCTCGTTGTTCTTCCTGATGTCCATGAAGTCTCTCGTCTTTCAAAGGAGTTGGCGCTACTTAATCTTGATTTTGTTGTAATAGATTCCAAGCTCCCCAAATCAGATCAATATCGAAACTTCCTCAAGGCCAGAATCGGTAAGGTGAGAATTGTTATCGGCACCCGTTCTGCAGTCTTCACCCCGGTTTCACATTTGCGCACAGTGATGATTTATAACGAGGGTTCAGAACATCTCTATGAGCGACGTAGTCCTGGTTGGAATGCACGAGATATCGCCTTACTGCGCAATAGAGAGGAAGCTTTCAATCTCATCTTCGTCGGTTACAGTCCGAGTAGCGAAGTAGCACGGTTAATCGATACCGGATGGATTGAATATAAGCGCTCTCGTGGCAAGGTGAAGGTATCAACATATTCTTCTGAACATGGCGAATTGCTACCCTCACGTGCGATACCCATCATTAGGAAGGCTCTCGCCATTGGTCCTGTTCTATGCATAGTTCCGCTCAAAGGGTATGCACAGGCGATCAAATGTGGTCAATGTAAAACTATTTCACGCTGTGTTTGTGGCGGTGCTCATGAGAAGTTAACTCTGAGCGCGCCTATTACATGCAACCACTGCCTAGAAAAAGTTGTTCAATGGAAATGTTCATGGTGTCATTCAGAGCGACTCTCGATGCAATCTCGGGGTGCAGATCGACATCAGCATGAACTAGGGCTCTTATTTCCTGGTGTGACTTCAGTGATTTCAACCTCTGATCATCCGGTGGATTCATATGTAGGTAATGGAATAGTTCTGGCCACTCCTGGTATGGCGCCCTTTAGAGAAGGTGGATATAGCGCCGTTCTCTTCCTTGAGGGAAATAGATTCTTAAACCAACCTGATATGCGGGCAAATGAGCGGGTCCGTGAAATGTTCTTCTCTCACGCTGCACTCGTTTCACCAAGCGGTGTGATTCTCTTAATACAAGATGAGGGGCATGTCATTTCTACAGCGCTGACAACGTGGAATCCTTCGATGGCAATACATCGTGAGCTGGAAGAGAGGCAATCTCTATCGTTGCCTCCCTATGTTCGTGCGGTTAAGCTCTTGATGGATCCTTCAGAAATCTCTCGACTGCAATCGGCACTTGCCTCAGCCCGCGAAGAGGGAAGGATTCCAAGTGAAACAAAGATTCTTGGACCTATCACCATTGGAGATAAGTCATCGCTGATTCTCACCGTTCCCCTTGAGGTGGGGGAGAAGTTGATATTAACTCTCCACGAGTTTATGCGCAGACGAAGCGTCGGCAAGAAGAGTTTGCCTTCGCTTCGAATTGACCCGTATTCACTCTCGCATTAGATAGACTAGCCACATGTCGATCAAGCCTATTCGCCACTTTGGTGACCCGGTACTTGTGACCCCAGCTAGTGAAGTGGTGGATTTCGATAAGGAGCTTCGCCTCCTAGTCAAAGACCTCACCGAGACGATGCTGGATGCTCCGGGAGCCGGTCTTGCCGCTCCCCAAATCGGTGTCCCACTGCGAGTTTTCGTCTGGGATGTTGATGGAGCGTTAGGCCACCTCATCAACCCGACCTTGGATCTCAGCAGTGAGATGCAGGAGGGCGATGAAGGTTGCTTGAGCTTTCCTGACCTTGTCTATCCAACCCCGCGAGCCTTCCGGGCCGTGGCCAAGGGTTTTAATATGCATGGTGAGGAGATTCTGGTCGAGGGAACGGAATTACTTGCTCGCGCCCTGCAACATGAGACCGATCATCTCGATGGCGTCTTGTTTATCGACCGCCTATCGGCAGAAGATCGCAAAGCTGCCATGAAGGAGATTCGCGAATCAGACTGGTTTGGCATGGCCTCTGAGTTAGGACTTAACCCTCAGATACGAGTCTCACCACACGATCCATTTGGAAGAGGCGCTTAGTGCGCATTGCCGTCGCAGCCTCTCCGCAGGTTGCGATTCCAACGATAGAGGCGCTCCTTTCAAGTTCTCACGATCTAGTTCGCATTATTTCGCAACCAGATCGACCTGCCGGCCGCGGCAAGGTCATGACACCGACTCCTGTCTCTCAATGGGCAATTGAAAATGGCGTTCAACTTCTTCGTCCATCAAACAATGATGAGATAGCTCAATCAGTTGAGGGACTCGATTGCGTTCTCACCATCGGCTATGGCGTTCTCTTACCTGAATCAATTCTCCAGATTCCATCACGCGGATTCCTCAATCTTCATTTCTCGCTTCTTCCACGATGGCGAGGAGCAGCTCCTGTGCAGAGAGCGATTGAAGCGGGCGATGCACTAACAGGAGTGACAGTCTTTCAACTAGATGCCGGAATGGATACCGGCCCCATCTATACGGTCCATCGCTACGCTCTCGATTCCGATATCACCAGTGATGAATTACTTATAGAGCTTGGTGAAGTTGGCGTGGGAGCTGCTTTGGAAGCACTCGATCTAGTCGCTCAAGGAGTAAGACCACAACCTCAGAGCGGAGATGGCGCAACGAGGGCTCATAAGTTGACGAGAGAAGAAGGACAAATCGACTGGAATCAAGAGGCAGAGGTGGTCAGCGCAAAGATACGTGCTTTCACTTCAAATCCTGGCGCTTGGACTCTCTTTCGAGGTTCGGTAATCAAGGTTTCTGCGCCTCGCATGAGCGAATTCGTGCTTGAGCCAGGTGAGGTCTCGGCTAGAGAGAAGAAAGTTTTTATCGGTACAGCTACCAAAGCTCTTGAAATCGGAGTTATAACAAGTGCCGGAAAAGCGCCGATAAGCGCCAGCTCATGGGCTAATGGAGCACGTTTAATTGAAGGTGAGCGATGTGAGTAATTTTCCGCCGAAGAAATTCACCAAACCGCGTCCTGATGCACCTCGCCTACTTGCCTATGACATTATCTGTGAAGTTAATCGTCGTAATGGATACTCAAACTTACTGCTTCCGCAGGCGCTGACTTCATCCACGATGGACGAGCGAGATCGAGCATTCACGACAGAACTTGTCTATGGAACTTTACGAATGCAAGGTCTCTATGATCATATTTTTTCACAAATCAGCGATCGTGCATGGAACCAGGTTGATGATGACATCGTTGATTTAGCACGAATGGGAGCGCATCAGATATTCGCCATGCGCACACCGTTGCATGCCGCCGTCTCGGCCACCGTTGATGTCGCCCGAAAACAACTAGGGGAGTCGAAGGGCAGTTTCATCAACGCTTTGATGCGCAAAGCCAGCGCCCAGGAGCTCGATCAGTGGCTTGAGCCAGTCCGGGCTATGAGCGATAACGTGGCCCGTCTGGCAATTGAGTACTCCCACCCAGAATGGATTGTCTCTGCTTATCTCGATCTTCTAAAAGATGTTGACCTCGTTGAGGCGGAGTTGCGTTCTAATAACACTCCGGCAAAGCCCACATTGGTCTCATGGCCAGGGGCATCAACTCAAGCGGAGTTGATTGAATTAGGTGCGATTGCAACGGAGTTCTCGCCATATGGGGCCCGCTTTGATGGCGCACCAGGTTCGCTCGAACTTATTCGTCACCGCAAAGCGGGAGTGCAGGATGAAGGCTCTCAACTTGTTGCAGATATCTTCGCAAAGATTTCAAGTAGCGCTGCCACCACCTTAGATCTCTGCGCAGGTCCTGGTGGAAAAGCTGCGCTTCTCTCACATATCTGCGAAGTTTCAGGGAGAGATTTTGTGGCAAATGAAATTTCAGAACCTCGAGCAAAACTCGTAAAGAATGTGATTGGAAAGTTCGGCGTGATCACTGGTGATGGCCGAGAGATCGCTTCGCACGGTAGAACCTTTGATGCAATTCTGGCAGATGTACCTTGTACGGGACTTGGCGCTCTGCGCCGCCGCCCTGAAGTTCGCTGGCGCCGCACATTGAAGGATTTAGCGCCACTTCTTCAACTCCAGATGGAGCTAAGCGATGCCGCCATCTCTGTTCTCAATCCTGGCGGCTTCTTCGGATATGCAACTTGTTCGCCACACTTTGCTGAAACGACAGGTCAGGTGCGACAGATCTTGAAGAAGTATCCTGAACTTTCACTCGTCGATATCTCCTCGGCCCTTCCAACCGGGCTCTCTGAGGCCCTACGAGAAGGCTCACTCTCACTCTGGGGCCATCGCCACAACACCGATTCTATGTTCTTAGCAATCTTCCAGAAGGCGAACTAACCTTAGATCATGACCTGCGATATCAGAATTACTCCCAGCATACTCAATGCAGATAGAGCGCACCTCTCTGATGAGATTGCGCGAATTGCTGCCGTTTCAGATCTGATTCATCTTGATGTCATGGATAACATCTTCGTTCCGAATTTCACATTCGATTTCGACGCAGCGTCAGCAATCATCAAAGCTTCTCCGATTCCCATCGATTCTCATCTAATGGTCACCGATGTTGATGAGATTGCCATTGCATATGCTCAAGCTGGAAGCGCGAGTGTCACCATCCACGTCGAGGCCTGCCAAGATATCCGCAACACAACCCGTGGAATTAGAGCAGCTGGTGCTCGAGCTGCGATTGCCTTGAAACCTGGTACTGAAATTGATCGCTATGAAGAATATCTCGACGATGTAGATATGTTCCTCATTATGACTGTTGAGCCTGGTTTCGGCGGCCAGTCATTTATCGATGCCATGCTTCCAAAGATTGAGAGAGTTCGGGCGCTCATTGGCGATCGGCCAATCTGGCTTCAAGTAGATGGTGGAATCTCCCTCAATACGATTGAGCGGGCAGTAGATGCAGGTGCCGATACATTTGTTGCAGGTAGCGCGGTCTTCAACTCATCAGATCCAGCTGCGATGGTGGAGAGTCTGCGCAAAGTTGCACTTAAAGGTAATTGAGAGAGGGAATACTCACGGCTCTAGTAGAATAAGGCCATGAAATCCTTCGATTCACTCTGGATAGAGCTATCAGAGAAGATTGCAACACGACCTGAAGGTTCGGGCACCGTTGCAGCTGTAGATGCCGGTATTCACACAATCGGCAAGAAGATACTCGAAGAGGCCGGCGAAGTCTGGCTTGCTGCAGAGCATGAGAGCGATGAAGCTCTAGCTGAAGAGATCAGCCAACTGATCTATCACCTGCAAACAATGATGCTTGCTCGAGGCTTAAAGCCTGAAGATATTTATCGTTACCTATAGGGAGATCAGATCATGTTAAGAATTGCCGTTCCTAATAAAGGGTCTCTCGCTGAATCATCGATTGCGATTCTGAAAGAGGCCGGATATCGACAGCGTAGCGATTCGCGCGATTTAGTACTCACCGATAGCTCCAATGGTGTCGAGTTCTATTACTTGCGTCCTAGAGATATCGCTATCTACGTTGGCTCCGGTGAGCTCGAAGCGGGAATCACAGGGCGTGATCTGTTAATCGATTCCGGTGCAACTGCAGAGGAAGTTCTAGCACTTGATTTCGGGGGCTCTACATTTAGATTTGCAGCACCTGTTGGCTCATCTCTCTCGTTAGAGAAGATCGCCGGCAAGCGCGTTGCCACTGCCTATCCAGGACTTGTCGATAATTACTTAGGTGCGCGCGGTATTAAGACATCCGTTGTTCGCCTCGATGGCGCAGTTGAAAGCTCTGTTCGTCTCGGTGTTGCCGACCTCATTGCAGATGTTGTCAGCACTGGAAATACCTTGCGACAGGCAGGGCTAGAGGTCTTCGGAGAGCCTATTCTCACCTCTGAAGCGATCTTGATTAAACGTCCGGGCGAATCAATCCCAGCAGGTCTAGATATTCTTATCCGCCGCTTGCAGGGTGTCGTTACAGCGCGGCAATATGTGCTTCTCGACTACGACATTCCCAAGAGCGTTGTAGACAAGGCCTGTGCAATCACACCAGGACTTGAATCTCCAACTATCTCACCACTTCAAAAGGAAGATTGGGTCGCAGTGCGAGCAATGGTTCTACGCAGTGAGACCAATCGTTTGATGGATGAGCTCTGGGCGCTAGGGGCGCGTGGAATTCTCGTCACTGATATCCACGCCTGCCGCCTTTAATTTACCTTCTGGTCGCACCAGCTTCTTCTACCTCTTCTCTCGTAATGCCGAGTAAGTAGAGGACCGAATCAAGATAGGGAGCGCTGAGCGAACTGTCAGCTGCTGCCTTTACTGCAGGTTTTGCGTTAAATGCGATACCAAGTCCAGCAGCTGCAATCATATCGAGATCATTTGCGCCATCACCGATTGCAATCGTCTGCTCGATGGAGACTCCTTCAAGAGCTGCAAACTCTCGTAGCGCAGTTGCCTTTCCAGCACGATCGATGACAGCACCGAGAATTTTTCCGGTGAGCTTGCCATCCATCACCTCAAGTGTGTTGGCCCTGTAATGCGTAATTCCAAGATCTTTCAGAAGAGGTTCAATAACGGCGGTGAACCCACCAGAGACCACAGCGACGCTGTGTCCAAGTTTCTGAAGGGTTGCGACAAGTGTGCGAGCTCCTGGCGTGAGAAGAATTTCTTCGCGAACTTCATCAATTACGCCCTCTGGTAGATCAGAGAGAAGCGAGACTCTGGCGCGAAGACTTGCTTCAAAATCAAGTTCACCACGCATCGCTCGATCTGTGATCTCTTTAATCTCGCTCTCTTTACCAGCGCGGCGACCGAGGAGTTCGATGACTTCTTGTTGAATGAGTGTGGAATCCACATCCATCACCACTAACTTCTTCGCCCATCGCATCAGACCGCCGGGGGAGACGGCGATATCGACTGAGTGGCTATTGGCCACTGTGGCAAGAGATGGTCGAAGACAATCTTGGTCAACTTCTGAGACCACAAACTCAATTGCAGTAACGGGATAGCTTGCAGTGCGGTGAATACGTTCAATATTTCCACCATGTTCGGCAATCTCTGCAGCAATGGCCGAAATAGCGGATGGGTTGAGCGGATTACCCAAGGCGACGACATGCATCAAGCCTGTCTTTGCGGCAATGGTGGAGCCTTCCTGGCTCTGGAATGAGGTTGCTATATCAACGCCAAGGCGCTCCGCACATGCAGTGAGATCTTCATCGATCGCCGATTGATGGTCAGGATTGAGAGCTATGAGAACTGTCAGGATTACTCGATCTCGCGCTACCACTTGTTCGATATCTAAAACGGTGATCGCAAAGGGGGAGAGGGCTTCAAAGAGCGCCTGAGTGATGCCCGGGGTATCGACTCCAGAGAGGAGAATTAACCCTGTAAATTGGCTCTTTTCGTTACTCATGGGGGTAGGTTAGTACGAATCACCTCCGGCAAGCCTCTTATCTGCGCCTGATTTCACTATGAAAGATATATCGTGCCTCCATGGCTGGTGAGTATGTATTGGAGCTGCGCGAAGTTTCTGTTCGCCGTGGTGAGAGAACAATCCTCGGCCCACTGACTTTTGCGATCAGACCGTCGGAACGTTGGGTTGTTTTAGGTCCCAACGGCGCAGGCAAATCAACGCTATTGCAGATTCTCGCCACCAGAATCTTCCCAACTTCAGGTTCTGTTCACTTGCTCGATCAGGAGATGGGAAAGGTCGACCTCTCTGAACTTCGCACACGGATCGGAATCTGTGGCGCTCTGATTTCAGAAGATATTCCCAGCGATGAGAAAGTTAGAGATGTTGTTCTCACCGCAGCCTATGCGGTTTTAGGGCGATGGAATGAGGCCTATGACCTCTGGGATGAGTCTCGCGCTGTCGCACTCCTGACAACCTTTGGAGTTCGTGATTTAGCCGATCGCACCTACGGAACACTTAGTGAAGGTGAGAGAAAGCGGGTTCAGATATCTCGCGCCCTCATGGCAGATCCTGAGCTACTTCTCCTCGATGAACCTGCCGCAGGTCTTGATCTCGGTGGAAGAGAAGATTTACTGCGACGTTTCTCAATCTTTGCAAGTGATCCCACCGCCCCCGCCTCTATCTTGGTTACTCACCATATCGAGGAGATACCTGCTGGAACTACGCACGCCCTTCTTATTAAAGATGGCCTTATTGCCGTATCTGGTCCAATTGTTGATGTTATTACCAGTGAGCACATGTCTGCGATCTTTGGACTTCCCATAACTGTCGTTCGCGAAGGCGAGAGATTCTTCGCTCGTTCACAGTAGATGAACTTTTCTTTAGAAGAGGTTGATCCATCATGGCGACCATTCTTTTCGCAGCACATCACAAGTATTAATGGCATTTTGGGCGCACTTGAGGGGGAGCAGATAGCTCCTGCACGTGAGTCAATCTTTCGTGCATTTACCTTCCCGCTCGATAATCTGCGCGTGCTGATCCTCGGTCAAGATCCCTATCCTGGAGTTGGAGTTGCCGATGGCTTGGCTTTCTCATCCTCTACCTTGCCCATCCCAGCATCTCTGCGAAATATCTTTAAGGAGTATTCAGAGGATTTGGGGTTGCCTCTGCCACAGAGCGCAGATCTAACGCCATGGGCAAATAGGGGAGTTTTGCTCCTCAATCGAACACTGACAACATCTATCGGTGAGAGAAACGCACATATATCTCATGGGTGGAGCAGTTTCACTTTCCCAGTGGCACAGTTTCTTGCAGAGCGACAAATCGTCGCCATTCTCTGGGGTGCAAATGCTCGTGAGTTAGCGCCACTTTTTAGCCATCGAATCGAATCAGCTCATCCAAGTCCGCTCTCGGCTCGACGAGGATTCTTTGGGTCTAAGCCGTTTTCCAATGCAAATGAAATCTTGATAGAGCTTGGAAGAGAACCCACTAACTGGAAGCTATAGAAAAACCCCCGAGAGAATCTCCCGGGGGCTTTCTTCTAAATAAGTAGCTCTACTGCAGATTAGCCAACCCAAGTATCGATTGGTGACTGCAAGAAGTAAACCACGAAGAGGCCAGCGACCAAGAGAAGTAGTGGGTGTACTTCCTTGCGACGTCCCTGAAGAGCGCGGATCAATACGTGAGTAATGAATCCTGCACCGATACCTACTGTGATGTTGTATGTGAATGGCATCAAGATGATTGTAAGGAACGCTGGAATTGCGATTCCGTAATCAGACCAGTCAATTCCACTGATCTGTGTCATCATCAAGAAACCAACCACGATAAGAGCTGGTGTTGCTGCCTCATAAGGAATCATGGCAACGAGTGGTGCAAGAAGTGTGGTGAGCAAGAAGCAGACACCTGTTACGACAGATGCAAGACCTGTACGTGCACCTTCGCCAACACCTGATGCCGATTCAATATAGCTGGTATTTGAAGAGATGCTTGCGGCACCGCCTGCTACTGCAGCCAAAGAGTCAACGAGGAGAATCTGCTCGTTATAAGGAATGTTTCCATCCTTATCGATGAGATTTCCTTCGTGTCCAATTGCTGTGACTGTTCCAACTGTGTCGAAGAAGTCTGAAAGCAAGAGGGTGAAGACGAGGAGCGCTGCAGCGATGATGCTGATCTCTGAGAAACCTCCGAAGAGGCTGAACTGACCGATAAGGCTAAAGTCAGGAGTTGCAATAACCTCTGAAGGAACAGCAGGAACGTTGAGGCCCCAACCCTTTGGGTTAACGAAGTTAGATCCATCAGCATTACCGCCAGGGATAAAGTTTGGACCGATCTTAAAGGCCTTCTCCGCGATGATCGCTGCAACAGTTGCGACTGCGATACCGATAAGAAGTGCGCCCTTTGTCTTCTTGACCATAAGTGCGATCATGAGGAATAGACCGAGTGCGAAGATGATGACAGGCCAACCAACGAGCTGTCCGTCATATCCGAGGGTTACTGGGACTGGTCCTGTACCTGGAGTCTTGCGCACGAATCCTGCATCAACGAGACCAATGAGGGCGATGAAGAGTCCGATACCGACCGAGATAGCGATCTTGAGCTGGCTTGGAACTGCCTTGAAGACAGCTGTGCGGAAACCTGTGAGAACGAGAACGGTGATGATCAGACCTTCAAGGACGATAAGTCCCATCGCATCTGCCCATGACATCTGCTTTGCGATTACAACGGCAACGAAAGTGTTGAGACCGAGGCCTGTTGCAAGAGCAAGTGGATAACGTCCGACTACACCCATAAGGATTGTGAGAACACCTGCAACGAGCGCAGTTGCTGCAGCAATGAGAGCGATCTGTGGCTCTTTTGTGCCGCCAATGAAGTTGCCGTACTTATCTGGTGTGTAACCGATGATGAGTGGGTTGAGGACCACGATGTATGCCATAGTGAAGAATGTGACAAGACCGCCACGAACTTCACGGGCTACAGTGGAGCCACGTTCTGAGATTTTGAAGAAACTATCGAGCATGGTCGACCTTCCTGATTTTGTTAACGGGGGTGTTTGCGACCCCGTGTGAAATGACGGCTCACAGACCGTGGGAAGGTTCGTAGTCTAAAAGGCGTACTTGTTACCGACTGGTCAGGCGCGCCACGACTCCGAGGGAAATAGCGATTGAATTGCCTATCAGGAGGGCAAAGAGAAGAGTTCCAGCGCCCACGGTGCCACCTAGGAGCCAGCCAATAGCCAGAACGGTGACCTCAATTGCAAGCCTCACTCTTCCCACGCGAATTCCCGTTCGAAGATGGAGGCCAGTCATCATCCCATCACGAGGACCCGGACCAAGGCCACAGGTGATGTAGAGGGCTGAGCCGATACCGACGAGAGCGATACCTAAGAGATCGTAAGCGATTCCAAGTGCGAAAGACTGAGCAAGGGGAAAGATCTCAGTGCCTATCTGGATGAAAGTTGCAATAAGAGCGATATTTGCAACTGTTCCAAATCCTGGCCTCTCACGAAGTGGAATCCAAAAGAGAAGAACGCATACAGAGATAACAGCTGTTGACAGACCTAATGCCCATCCTGTCTTTATCGAAAGACCCTGTGCGAAGACAGTCCATGGTGCATTTCCGGTATTGCCTTGCACGAGCAAAGAATCACCTAACCCGAAGATTGCCAAACCAAAGAAAAGAATAGAAACGCGAAGGGGGGAGAGTTGCCATCTGTGCTCAGCTCGCCAAGGAGTATTGGGAATAGTCTTGTGCGGAGCGATGAATCTAAGTAGTGAGCGCATCGCAACAGTCTATAATTTAAATATGTTTATTGGACTCGGAACCACCATCAATGTTGTGGCAATTGTTATTGGTTCTGCGATTGGAATCCTAGTTGGATCTCGCTTGCGCAAGGATTCACAGAAGTCGATTACCGATATCCTCGGGCTAATAACGATCTTAGGCGCTGTGGGCGCTCTCGCCCCATTGTGGTCGAGCGATTTCACCTCGGCTTTGTACCAGGGTGCTCCACTCTTAATCATTCTGCTCACCATGTTGCTCGGTGGCTTTATTGGAAGTGCGATGCACTTAGAAGATCGTCTTGACGTCTTTGGTGAGTCACTCCGTAAACGTTTTAGAGCATCGGAGGAGAGTCCCTTTGTTGAGGGATTTGTGACAGCATCTCTTCTCTTCGTCATCGGTCCTCTTGCCATTCTTGGAAGCGTCAGCGATGGCATGTCACAGGGCATAGATCAACTTCTACTTAAATCTTCTCTCGATTTCTTTGCTGCAATGGCATTTGCCTCAACCCTTGGCTGGGGTGTTGCCGCATCAATCATTCCTCTTGCGATCTACCAAGGGAGCTGGACGGTAATTGGCTGGCTAGCTGGAAATGTTCTCGAGCAATATCAGATTGATGCAATGACTATCTGCGGGGGATTGATGCTCATCGGTATCGGATTAAGACTTCTCGATATTAAGAAGATAGCCGTTGCCAATCTCTTGCCAGCGCTCTTCTTGGCCCCGCTGATTGCAACGGGAGCGCACCTGCTCGTCTAGATTTTGCTGTGCTAGTTGTCGCCAAATGGAAGTGGGTCAGTTGAAATATGACCTGCTCTTGATGCCCGCGCTGTTACTTGGCGCATATGGTGTCGACGACAGAGCACCTCATAGGCAACTTCATCGCTCTTGCTCACATCGCCAACTACGACCTGTTCACCTTCAGTGACCATCACGCCGTTAATAGTGCGAGCATTATGTGTTGCGCGTGAGCCACACCAACAGAGCGCCTCAACCTGCAGCGTGTTGACGCGATCTGCGAGCTCGACTAAGCGTGCAGAACCTGGAAAGAGTTTGGTTCTAAAATCTGCCAAAATTCCAAATGCATAGACATCGATGCCGAGACCATCGACTATGCGGGCTAAGCCATCAATCTGCTCCGGTTGGTAGAACTGAGCCTCATCACAAATGATGTAGTCAATTCTCTCGCCCATCGATAACTTATCAATGACTAGCTTATGAATATCAAAGCCAGGAAGAACTTCAATGGCAGGGCTTTGTAGACCTAAACGAGATGAAATAACGCCTGAACCGGCGCGATCGTGGCTGGTAAATATCAGGCCGCCGCGACCTCGGCTCTGGTGGTTATGAGCTGTCTGGAGTGCGAGGGTGGATTTACCGCTATCCATTGTTCCGCAGTAGTAGATGAGCTCAGCCATGGCGCCATCCTGCCATGTGCGAGAGGAAATTTCCTCTATTGAATAACGCTAGGTCAAAGTTCATTGAAAGGGTTAATTATCGAAAAGACCGAGAGAAAGTAGAGTGCTGAGAAGCTGCGGCTCCACCATCTTGGAAGCCATCACACTAATGTGTGAGGCATCTCTATAGACAACCACACCATTGAGAACCGCAGGACAGGTCTCTGCGCAGAACCACGACGTTGGATTTATCTGTTTCCAACCAGGGGAGAAGATCGCCTGTGATGGTTCAGTTGTATTGCACTTATCGGCGCGACCGGCAGCTAAGCAACTTGGGATATCGCGAACGGGGTGTGGCGTATCAGAGATATAGATGATGTTCTCAGAAGACCCTTTGAGAGCTTCATAGGTCTTGATTTGACCTTCACGCCACCACGAAGATCGACTTGTATAACCTGCAGGTAATTCAAAGTGTTGCATTCCACTGACAAGCACGGCATATGGCTTTAGTGCTTGAATCCGATCAATGGAGTTCTTTCGCCATTCGGCGCAATCTTCATTCTTATACCCACCAGATTCGACCTTCACGACTGCAGGTGCAGGACATGCGGACTTGGTGAGAGAGACGAGAGTGAAGTTCTTCTCATAGGCAAGCTGTTCAAGAACCGGCATCCATTGCGCTGCATGGGAGTCGCCAAAGAGCACAATTTTTCGATTACTCACCGGTCCATAGGTACAGTCGTTTGAAACTGTCTCTCCATTGTTAACATGGCAGTCGTCGAGATAGACCTGAGGCCGTTCCATGATCTCAGTGAGGGAGTAGGTCTCACCTGAACTTAACGAAATGGTGTTGTTTGCAGTTGCCGATATAGCAAGGCCGGTGCCGGTTGCAATAAATGAAGCGATGAGAGCACCAGAGACAATCTTCTTCGGTGAAAGTGAGATGTGTCGAAGTGGCTGTTCTATGTAACGGTGTGTGAGATCCGCAAAAAAGAGCGTTGCGATAATCGCAATGATGCGTTCGAGAATCGTTAGCCCTCTTCCGAAGTAAACCATTGGGATTACAAGCAACGGCCAATGCCAGAGATAGAGTGGATAGGAGATTTCACCGAGCCACTGGGTGATGCGCAGATTGCTCAAGAAATTCAGAATTCGAGGCCAGGATGAGATCGAGGCGATGGCAGCGGCAGTTCCGAGTACAGGTGCAATGGCTGCTGTTCCTGGGAAAGGCGTCTTTTCTGTGTAGAAGAGCGTTGCGTAGATAATCAAGGCAAGGGCTGCCCAAGGATAAACAACAGAGAGCTTGTACTTCTTCGGTATTGTCAAGAGAAGTGCACCAATACCTAGCTCCCAAGCTCTAGTTGGGAGAGAGTAGAAAGCCCAGATAGGTGAAGCCTCAGTGAGATAGAGGCTGAAGATGAAAGATGCGAGAGTAATCAAGGCAATTACTTGGAAGAGTCGCTTTCGACCGCCTAACTTATAGGCAACGAGGACAATTACAGGCCAGAAGAGATAGAACTGCTCTTCCACCGCCAATGACCAGAAGTGCACTACGACTGGTGGAATTGCATTGAGGTTCTGGTAATCCATCTGCCAGAAGGCGAAGAGGAAATTGGAGACATAGACAGCGGCTGCGAAGATATGTCGGCCGAGGTCTTCACGCATTGTGCCAGGATAGAAATACCAGGCAGAGAGAGCGGTCACCATCAGGATGAAGAAAGAGGTGGGCAGCAATCTCTTTATGCGTCGCAAGTAGAAAGCTTTAAAATCTAAGCCGCCACGATCTTCGATCTCACGAACAATCAAACCCGTGATGAGATAACCGGAGATCACGTAGAAGATATCGACGCCGATATAGCCACCTTCAACGACGTGAGCGTGGAAGAGTAGAACGAGAATGGCTGCAAGGGCGCGGAGCGCTTGGATTTGTGGAATTCTCATCAATCCGTCACTACAGCTCTCACGGAAATGTTCGGGTACTTCTCAAGAATTCTCTGCCGTCCCTGAAGAGCGTTGATCTCAAAGAGAACCACGACCTCAACTATCTCGGCACCTAGGTCATGAGCGATCTCAATTGCTGCAATGAGAGTCCCACCTGTTGCTAGAACATCATCGACGATGATTATTTTGCAGCCGGGAGCTATTGAATCGATATGGGCCTCGAGAGCATCACTCCCATATTCAAGGCCGTAACTCTTAGAGATAGTTGCATGGGGAAGTTTGCCTGGCTTACGAAGAGGGATGAATCCCTTCTCTGCGCGTGCAGCCATAGCCGATGCGAGGATAAATCCTCGCGCTTCAATGCCAACAATATGTGTGAAGGCGGAAGGGTCTCCGATAAGTGAATTGGTAACGAGAGAGAGAGCCTGCGCATCGCCAAGAAGCGGCGTTATATCTTTGAAGAGGATTCCCGGAAGTGGAAAATCGGGAATCTCTCTAATGAGCGAGAGCGCATCATCGAGTTGCATTGAGCGCTCCTTTTGTGTCCGAAAGGGGACTTGAACCCCTAATCCCTTGCGAGAACTAGCACCTCAAGCTAGCGCGTCTGCCAATTCCGCCACCCGGACGAGTGTCCCCGCCACGAATAAGGAAAGCCTACGTGATGGGGTTGAATTACGAGGTGAAGGATAGCAATGCCACGCCTCACACGCAAAATAG
>JAURJS010000048.1 GCA_030832135.1 Candidatus Planktophila sp. | reverse complement strand
ACGACTATTGCGTGACATCAGGTGAGCCTCTTTCAAAGGGGTAAAAGATGGTGGAGCGAGCTGTTCTTCGGTAAAGGGTAGGACTGGCCTTCAAAGGGCTCTACTTGAAATAGCCCTTTAGGATGTGGGTTATGGCACAACCTGAGGCTCATGGAGCAAAGACGAAGAATGGCTTCGCTCCTAAGACCTGCCTGCGCTGCGCCCGCCCCTTTGAATGGCGCAAGAAGTGGGCCAAGAATTGGGATGAAGTGAAGTACTGCTCCGATGGTTGTAGGTCGGGCAAGTGAAGCGCGCCTTATATATAGCCTTCGATCAACTACACCGTGGATACGGAGTACTCAAGGCAGCTGATAAATCGAGCGACCTAATAGTTCTTGTTGAGAGCCAATCAATGATCGCTGGCGCGCATTGGCATCCTGAGCGTCTCTTCTTCCTCATCTCATCTGCTCGACACTTTGCCGCAGAGCTTCGCGCAGAGGGTTTTGAAGTTCGCTATCTCAAGGCGGAGAACACTGTTGCCGGTTTACAGGAGATCAGAGATGAGTTCCCGAAGATTGAATTCCTTGCAGCAGAGCAATCTTCCTATCGCTTAAGTAAATCGCTGAATAATTTTGGTGTCACCTTTATTGAGAACGATTTCTTTCTCACTCCGCGCTCGCTCTTTATCTCATGGGCATCATCGCAGAAGTCATACTTAATGGAGAACTTCTATCGCAAGCAACGTGTGCGCCTGAATGTGTTGATGGAAGGTGAGGCGCCAATTGGTGGCCAATGGAATTACGATAAAGATAATCGTCTGCCACCACCAAAGAATTACACCTGGCCGCCATATCTAGAACATCAACGTGATGCGATAGATCTTGAGGTTGCAGCTGAGTTGAAAATGGAGGCAACGACGCTATGGGCTACTACTCGCGCCGGCGCCCTTGCACAATTGAAATACTTTATTGAGAACCACTTTGAGAAGTTCGGTCCTTATGAAGATGCGATGGCGCTCGATAGCTGGTCGCTCCATCACTCTGTGATTAGCCCCTATATCAATAACGGGCTACTCCATCCTTCAGAAGTTATTGAGGCGGCATGTGCCAGTTTCTATAAGGGCACAGTCCCCATTGAATCGGCAGAAGGATTTGTTCGCCAAGTAATTGGTTGGCGTGAATACATCAACGGTATGTATTGGTTCTTAGGCGAGGATTATCGCGATAACAACCAACTAGGCGCCAACCGCCCACTTCTGCCGCTCTTTACAGATCCATCGAAGACTCAGATGAATTGTGTGAAGTCGATTGTGGAGGATGTGAAGGCACGTTCTTGGGTCCATCACATTCCACGGTTAATGGTTCTGAGCAATCTCGCTCTCATTACCGGCACCAATCCACAACAGTTCTTGGATTGGATGCGACGAGAATTTATCGATGCCTCCGACTGGGTAATGGTCCCCAATGTCATTGGCATGGGCGTGCATGCCGATGGGGGTCAGATGATGAGTAAGCCATATGCGGCAGGCGGCGCCTATATCTCTCGGATGAGTAATTACTGCAAGGGCTGCAGCTATAACCCGAAACTTCGCGTCGGTGACGATGCCTGCCCCTTCACAACCCTCTATTGGGATTTTCTCGACCGACATAAAGAAACTTTCGCAAAGAACCACCGTATGGGGCAGCAGGTCAACGGGCTCAAGCGTTTAAGTGATCTCGATGAGTTAAAACACAGAGCGCAAGAGGTCTTGAGTGGTTTAGAAAAAGGCGAAATTTAATTAGACTCTCCGACATGTCTACAACCATTCGTCCAGAACGTATCGCCGAGTTAATGAAGATTGAAGAGCAGCGCTTCCTCGATCTCCATAAAGCATCAACAGCTGCATTTAACCAATCATCTAAGGTGATGCATGAAGGCGTTCCAATGTCATGGATGGCTAAGTGGCCAGGTGCCCACCCAGTATTTGTGAAAGAGGCGAAGGGTGCTCACTTCACTGATCTCGACGGACACGATTACATCGACTTCTGTCTCGGTGACACTGGATCGATGACCGGACATTCACCTGCAGCAACTGTCGCTGCAGTTAAGGCGCAGATTGATAAGGGCATCACCGCGATGTTGCCATCTGAAAATGCTGCAATCGTCTCTGACTTATTGCGCGAACGATTTGGCTTGCCGCTCTGGCAGTTCACCGTCTCTGCTACCGACGCCAATCGCCATGTAATCCGCTATTCACGCATGATTACCGGGCGGAGCAAGATTGTGGTCATTGATCGCTGCTACCACGGCTCTGTCGATGAGACCTTTGCAACGCTCGATGATGCAGGTTTCACCATCAAGCGCGAGGGAAATATCGGCGCCCCAGTTGAACTTGATGTCACCACTCGAGTTGTTGAATTTAATGATCTGCCTGCAATGGAGGCAGCACTTGCTCATGGTGATGTTGCAGCAATCCTGATGGAACCTGCGATGACCAATATTGGAATCGTCTTGCCGGTTGAGGGTTATCTCAAGGGCGTGGAAGAGCTATGTAAGAAGTACGGCACCCTCTTGATTATCGATGAGACTCACACCATCTCTGTAGGTCCTGGTGGAATGACTAAGCAACTAGGTCTCAAGCCAGATTTCTTTACTATCGGTAAGGCACTTGCTGCTGGTATTCCAGTGGGAACATTTGGAATGACGCAGGCAGTTGCTGATGCAATTAAGGCGAAGGTGGAGATTGAAAAGATCGACACCGGTGGAATCGGTGGAACTCTCGCCGGAAATATCTTGGCCCTTGCTGCGATGCGAGCAACGTTGACTGATGTTCTCACAGAGGCGAACTTTGCGAAGATGATTGAACTTGGAGATCGCTGGTCAGATGGCGTTGATGCTGCAATTAAGGAGTTTGACCTTGATTGGCACTGCAACCGCTTAGGCGCTCGTGGTGAGTACATCTTTAAGGGCAAGGCACCTCGCACAGGAAAAGAAGCGGCAGATTCAGGTGACTTCGCACTCGAGCAATACATCCACTTGCGTTTACTTAACGATGGATTCTTGCTGACGCCTTTTCACAATATGGCGTTGATGTGTCCTGACACAACTGCAGCTGATGTTGATGCTCATACCGCGGCCTTCCGCGCAATGTGTGCAGAACTCGTTGGCTAACTCTTAATTAAATCCGAGAGATTTGTAGAGACCAATACCTGCTGCATTATCTTCATCGACATACAAGATTGAACTCTTGATGCCCTTGTCGCGTAGGTAGATCAAACCCTCATGGCAGACTGCTTTGCCGATACCTCGACCACTGAACTCTGGATCTACGCCGATGACATAGAGCTCACCGATGGGATCTTGATTGACAAAGTCTTGGTGGATCTTGGTCCAGCAGAAACCAACGATGATTCCATTATTGATGCAGAGGAAGAAGCCGCTTGGATCAAACCAAGGTTCGCGCATTCGGTTCTCAAGATCGGCCAACGCCCAGTTACCTTGATCTGGATGGACTCTAAAGATCTTATTGTTGAGATCAAGCCACGCTTCACAGTGAACTTCAGGATCAAAGGTGATGAATTGATATGGATGCTCGATATGAGGAATTGCATCAGTTAATGATCTTGAGAGCTTAAGAATCTTACGCATGGTTATTTACACCAATTCAGATGTTGCTTCGCGCCCAGGTTGCTGGACTGTGAAGCGGTAACCCACATTGCGGACGGTGCCGATGATGGATTCAAACTCTGGGCCTAGCTTTGAGCGAAGGCGACGGATGTGCACATCCACGGTGCGAGTGCCACCGAAGTAGTCATAGCCCCAAATCTCTTGGAGCAACTGGGCGCGAGAGAAGACGCGACCTGGATGTTGTGCTAAGAATTTAAGAAGTTCAAACTCTTTAAAGGTTAGATCAAGTGAGGTGCCACGAATCTTTGCTGTGTATGTTCCTTCATCGATGACGACATCGCCCTGACGAATCTCAGTGGAAGCACCTTCGAGCGCCTCACGAGCAAATGCACGAGTATCAACTGCTAAGCGGATACGCGCATCAACTTCGGCAGGACCTGCTGAATCGAGAATGACATCAGAGATCTGCCAATCAGCGCTGATAGCTGTGAGGCCACCTTCAGTTGTGATGACGATGATTGGTTGTTCCACGCCAGTAGTTGCCATTAAACGTGTGAGCGATTTAGCTGCGGGAAATTCTCGGCGTGCATCAACGAAGATCAGATCCATGACAGGTGCATCAACCAGTACCGAAGCTTCGAGCGGAAGGACTTTGACAAGATGCGACAAGAGGCCGAGCGCTGGCAGAACTTCTGCGCTTGCGCCCTGGGTATTTGTCAGTAGCAACACCTTGGCCATTGTGTGAGAATACTCTTATGAAAACCTATCTTCCACTCGTTATTGTGTTGGCCATCGCCAGCGCATATGGCTTCTGGTGGAAGAAGCGTGAGGGCGCTATCCGCACTAAGAAATCAGTGCCGGGCCATCGCCTCGACTCATCGGTATTAGGTGAAGATCTCGGATCACGAGCCACAATGGTGCAATTCTCATCCGCATTCTGCGCACCATGTAAGGCAACACATGCCCTCCTCTCACAGATGGTGATACCGATGGACGATGTGAAACACATCCATATCGATGCTGAATCTCATCTCGAGCTCGTGCGCCAACTCGATATTCGCTCAACGCCCACCACGATCTTCCTCAATCGCGAAGGTATTGAGGTGGGGCGCGCTGCTGGCACACCTAAGCGTGATCAAGTAGTCGCAGCCCTTGCGGCTATCGCCTAACGGCTTTCTGCAACTTACTTGCAACTCGCTACTTTAAAGCCCCTCGCTTACTATTTCGCTATGTTCGCAATTCCAACCAGCTACTTCACCAAGCGCCGAGTCCTCGACTACGGCCGCCTTGCTGGTTCTTTGTGTCGCTGCGCTAATTAATCTCATTAGCCCTGCCCACACATTAAAGATTAAGGAATTGAAAAATGTCAGAAGTTCTCGATAAGCCAGAGGTAGCACGTATCTATATCGATGCGCGCGGCCCACGTTTCGGCGCTGTCATCACAACGACTGTTCTTGCTATCGCACTCGTTACTCAGAATAAGTGGGTAATCCTTGCGCAGGCACTGGTCTTTGCGATTGGCGCAATCCGCGGTCCACAATTCACTCCATATGGTTTCATCTTCAAGACCCTGATCAAGCCTCGCTTGTCGCAACCTGGCCCAACGGAGGATGTGCGACCACCGAAGTTTGCTCAGACAGTTGGACTTCTCTTTGCAATCTCTGGAACATTCGGCGCATTTACCGGAGTCGATCTACTCTTCACAATTGCAGTAGGTGCAGCGCTCGGCGCGGCATTCCTCAACGCAGCATTTAATTACTGCCTCGGTTGCGAGATGTATTTACTACTAGTGCGTCTTACCTCTAAATAAATATAAGTAACTATCAATTATCGTTTTTTAACTAACTATTAGGAGATATCCATGTCACGTGAAACAGCTCTAGTAACAGCCGATTGGGTTGCAGAGAACATCAATAACCCAGCAGTTGTCATTGTTGAGGTCGATGAAGATACAGCGCTCTATGCACAGGGCCATATTGAGAATGCAATTACCTTTAACTGGCGCGAAGATCTACAAGATGGCCTCCGTCGCGACATCATCTCGAAAGAAGGCTTTGAAGCTCTACTTTCCAAGAGCGGTATTGCAAATGACACAACAGTCATTCTCTACGGCGGTAATAACAACTGGTTTGCGGCATATGCGTACTGGTACTTCAAGCTCTATGGCCACCAGGATGTTCGCCTCCTTGATGGTGGACGTAAGCGCTGGGAGCTCGATGCCCGCCCATTCGTCACCGATCTTCCAGCTCGTACTGCGACTCGCTATGTTGCAAAGGATCAGGACCTCACACTCCGCGCATTCCGCGATGAAGTTATCGCTGCAATCGGTGTGAAGAACATCGTTGATGTGCGCTCACCAGCTGAGTTCTCAGGTGAACTCGCAGCTCCTGCACACCTTCCACAAGAAGGCGGACAGGTGAAGGGCCACGTTCCATCTGCAAAGAACATTCCTTGGTCAAAGGCTGCAAATGAAGATGGAACATTTAAGTCAGATGCTGAATTGAAGGAGATCTACACAACTGCCGGCGTTGATCTAGCTAAGGACACTATTGCTTACTGCCGCATCGGTGAGCGCTCTGCATTCTCATGGTTCGTTCTCCATGAACTTCTCGGCGTAAGCAATGTGAAGAACTACGACGGTTCATGGACAGAATACGGTTCACTCGTCGGTGTTCCTGTTGAGATCGGCGCTCTAGCTTAATGATTGAATTTCTGGAGAGAATCAAAGGAGCACTATGAAGACTTGCGGTGCGCGCCCAGGAGGTCCATCGACTGATGGAATCGATCTTTCGAAGCAGACAGTTATTCAAGGTCAGATTCTTCGGGACGGGAGCTCAGACTCAGTGCCTAATGGCACACCTGTTTCCAATGGCCATGTGCGATTACTCGATGCCACCGGGGAGTTCACCGCAGAAGTTCCAACAAATACGGAGGGACAATTCCGTTTCTTCGCTAGCCCTGGTACTTGGACTCTTGTAGTCCAGGCGCCAGGTGCTCGCGTGGAGAAGCGCCTCGTTGCCGCGCAAGGAAATGCCACCGACTTGGTAATTACCATCTAACAAATCTTGTATTGGGAAAGTAAGGTTCAGACATGGCAGATAAGCACGAACTTCATGAAAAAGGCTTGCGTCTAACGCCGCAACGCGAACTTGTATTGCAGGCTGT
>JAURJS010000047.1 GCA_030832135.1 Candidatus Planktophila sp. | reverse complement strand
GGTGAAGCATCACGCCTGCTTGATATCCAAGAACTTCTCTCGGATTCTGGAATCGGCCGTGAAATGCACGTCATCGTCGGTCAGGGACAACTTGAAGCAATCTTGATGGCAACTCCTGAAGAGCGCCGCGCATATATTGAAGAGGCAGCTGGAGTTCTGAAGCACCGTAAGCGCAAAGAGAAGGCGCTACGAAAGCTTGATTCGATGCAGGCCAACCTTGCTCGCGTCAACGACCTCACTGTTGAACTTCGCCGCCAGTTGCGCCCATTGGGTAAGCAAGCTGAAGTGGCAAAGAAGGCGGCAACAATTCAGGCAGATGTGCGCGATGCACGCCTTCGCCTCCTAGCTGATGATTACATCTCGTTCTCTAAGACTCTCGATGCAGAAGTTGCAGATGAGAATGCGCTCCGCGAACGACGCGCTGGAGTAGATGCTGAACTTGATAAGGCACGAAAGCGCGAAGAAGAGCTCGATGCACAGGCAGCCTTTGAGACACCGATGCTGATTGCAGCGCAAGAGTACTTCTACGCACTCAGTGGACTCCGTGAAAAATTCCGTTCAACTCAATCACTCGCACAAGAGCGCACTCGCTTTCTTGCAGAAGAGGCAGAGGAGGCGCGTTCTGCTGGACGCGATCCCGATGCACTCGAGGCAGAAGCCACAGCTTTGCTAGAAGAGGAGTCGCGCCTTCGCCAAGAGTCAGCACAGGCAGAAGTTGCGTTAACGCAGGCAACGACAAAACTTGCAGAACTTGAAGCAGCGCTCAAGGCAGAAGAAGACACTATTGATGCAGCGCTCCGTGCGATTGCAGATCAGCGCGAAGGAACTGCGCGCCAGGAAGGTCATATTAAATCTCTCGCTGCGCGCCTTGAAGCGAATGCAGAAGAGATCACACGCCTTACATCTGCTCGCACCGAAGCTCAATCTCGTGTCGATCAAGCAAAGGCTGCCTATAGCCAATTTGAGATGGAGATTGCCGGCGCAGATGCTGGTGAGCTCGGTCTTGATTCACAATTTGAGGTAGCAAAGAGCGCACTTGAATCCGCAAAGAAGAAGCACTCAGATTTAGTTGATGCTGAGCGGGCTACAGATCGTGAACGCAATGCCGTTGAATCAAAGCTTGAGGCTATGCGCATCACCTCGCAATCACGAGATGGCGCAGCAGCTCTCGTTCGTGATTCTCGCGGAGTCAATCTTCTCGGCAGCATCGCATCCCTAATCCAGATTGATAATGGCTGGGAGGCAGCGACAGCAGCAGCTCTTGGAACATTGGCAGATGCCGTTGTTGTTCGCGATATCAGCGCAGCGGTCACAGCGCTCACCACACTTCGCAGCGAGAATCTCGGTCAGGCAGATGTGCTTGTCTACCAGCCGGGTGTGCAATCAACTTCTAATATTCCTAGTGGCTTAACACCACTCCTCTCGCATGTGCGTTCATCAGAGATATCTGAGCTGCTCGCTCAATTGCTTGGCAGCACAGTTGTAGTTGATAACGCTCGCGATGCCGAGAATATTTTGCGCGAAAACAAGTCGCTCACAGTTGTTACTCGCGATGGCGATGTCATTACAGCACACCGTGCTCGCGGAGGATCTGCATCTTCAAATTCACTCGTTGAAATTCAGGCACTCATCAACGGTCTAGAGAGCCAACTCGAAGAGCTCACTCGCACATGCGATCGACTCAAGTTTGAGATTTCAACAGCGGCCACTGACGTCGATGGCAAGCAGAGTGATTTCGACATCGCGCTCTCACAACTTAATGAATCTGATGCCCGTATTGCAGCCCTTACCGAGCAACTTGCCGTCTCGGGACAGAACATGAAGTCAGCATCGGCTGAAGTAGATCGCCTCACACAGGCAATTGCAGAGGCATCCTCGGCAAAGTCTCGCGATGAGAATGAACTATCTATTGCACAATCGCAGATGGGCCAGCGCGGTGATATCGCAGAGCCAGATCGTTCCAAGGCAGAGCTTTTACGTGAAGAAGTTTCAGTATCGCGCACCACACAAATGGAGTCACGTCTTGCACTTCGCACCTCTGAAGAGCGAGTTACCTCAACTGCCGCTCGCGCTCAAGCCCTTAAAGATGCAGCTCACGCAGAGCGTGAAGCATCAGAGCGCGCTGTTGCTCGCCGTGGCGCTCGAGCACGTGGAGCGATTATCTCCCAGGCAATTGCAGAGGCTGCCTATGAGGCGCTTATTCACATTGAGCGCTCCATTGCAAAGTCATCTGCTGAACGTCAGCGACTAGAGAATTCACGTAATGATCGCGATAGCGAAACGCTTACAGTTCGTACTCGCGGCCGTGAACTCACAGCAGAGCTCGATCAGTTAACTACAAGCGTTCATCGCGATGAGATCGCACGCGCTGAGCAGCGGATGCGTATCGAAGCCCTTGAAACTAAGGCAGTGGAAGAACTTGGAATTGATATCCCAACGCTGGTTGGCGAATATGGACCAGATAAGGATGTTCCTACCTTTATCGAGACTGATGAGGGTGAGATTGTCGCAACAGAGCTCATCCCTTATCGTCGCGATCAGCAAGAGAAGCGTCTGGCATCAGCTGAGCGATCACTCAATCTCCTTGGCAAGATCAACCCACTTGCACTTGAAGAGTACAACGCACTTGAAGAGCGCTTGAAGTTCCTTGCCGAGCAACTAGAAGATTTGAAGCGCACCAAGAAGGATCTCCTCGACATCATCAAGGAAGTAGATGACAAGGTCCAGGAAGTCTTTATGGAGGCATATACCGAAGTAGCCGCTCACTTTAAGGATATCTTCGGTCGCCTCTTCCCAGGTGGAGAAGGAAAGCTCTTCCTCTCAAACCCAGATGATCTTCTCAATACCGGTGTTGATGTTGAGGCTCGTCCACCAGGAAAGCGCGTCAAGCGCCTCTCACTTCTCTCAGGTGGAGAGAAGTCGCTGACTGCAGTTGCAATGCTCGTTGCGATCTTTAAATCACGACCAAGTCCGTTCTATATTCTTGATGAGGTTGAAGCTGCGCTCGATGATGTCAACCTTGGTCGACTCCTTGGAATTATGGAAGAGCTACGTGAGAGTTCACAGCTCATCGTGATTACACACCAGAAGCGCACCATGGAGATCGCAGATGCGCTCTATGGCGTGACAATGCGCGGTGATGGCGTTACAGAAGTAATCTCACAGCGTCTGCGCGAATCTGCCGACGCTTAAAGGTTAAATTCTCCTTATGGGTCTCTTCTCGCGCTTTGTTGCAAAAATCAAAGGCGAATCAAGCGCATCAGCTCTCGATTGGGATGAACTCTCCTCAGAACTTTTGGCGGCAGATCTCGGTCCTGTATTAACTGAGAAAGTGATTGCAGAGGCGAAGAAGATTAAGGGCGATGATGCGGAGGGCGCTTTGCGCGAAATCCTTTCCCAGCATCTCTCACAGAAGAGCCGTGAGCTTGCCCAAGGCTCTTCGCCAACTGTCATTCTTATCGTTGGTGTCAATGGCGTTGGAAAGACAACATCTGCGGCAAAGCTTGCCCATCACTTAAAGAAAAGTTCACAGAACCTAACTCTGGGAGCTGCTGATACCTTTCGTGCTGCAGCAGTGGAACAACTCTCTACCTGGGGCGCTCGAATTGGAGTTCCTGTGATTACCGGAAAACATGAGGGCGAGCCAGCATCGGTAGCCTTCGATACGGTAAAGAGCGCGGTGGAGAACTCCAGCGAGTATGCGCTCATTGATACCGCAGGTCGCCTTCACACAAAGAGCGATCTGATGGCAGAGCTCGGCAAGATTAAACGCGTCGTTGAGAAGATGCGCCCGGTCTCAGAGGTGCTCCTGGTTATTGATGGCACAACTGGCCAGAATGGCTTGATACAGGCCAAGCTCTTCAGCGAGGCAGTTGAGGTGACGGGGCTGATTGTTACCAAGCTCGATGGCTCAGCGCGCGGAGGAGTCGCCTTGTCGATTGAGGATCAGCTCGATCTGCCGATCAAATTTATCGGCACCGGTGAGGCAATCGAGGATTTTGCCCCCTTTGATAGCCAGAGGTACCTCGATGGGCTCTTCGCCTAAGTAACACATCTGAAACATTTCTCGCCTTTTTGTTGCACCCCATTAACCCGACACACCACCTTCTGTAACGCCCATTTGCGACCTTACTCCCATCTCAACGGCGAGTTTTCGTAGTTTCTACCGTGTTTATTCAGCGGTTTACTCAAATGAAGTGAGGTTTGTAAATGGGAGATGTAGTTCTCAACAGTGGAGACACTGCCTTTATTCTCATTAGTAGCGCTCTCGTGCTCCTAATGACACCAGGGCTTGCGTTCTTCTACGGCGGAATGGTTCGCACAAAGAGCGTTCTTAATATGATGATGATGTCGATGGTAACAATTGGAATCGTCAGCATCCTCTGGGTGATCTATGGATTCGAATTGGCATTTGGTTACAAGGGCGAATCTGCTTGGTATGGAAACTTCTCACTCAGCGGACTTGGGGGAGCAGTAAATGACTTCACCAATAATGGTGGCGTCTATCCAATCCCAGTATTGGTATTTGCAGCATTTCAGTTGATGTTTGCAATCATCACACCTGCACTCATCTCGGGCGCAATTGCAGATCGCACCAAGTTCCTCTCATGGGGAATCTTCGTTGCCATCTGGTCAACAGTTGTCTACTTCCCGGTTGCTCACTGGGTATTCGCCTTCGGAAATAAGGTGGGCGATGTTGTAACTGGCACTGGATACCTTGCAGGTAAGGGCGTTCAGGACTTTGCCGGTGGAACTGCAGTACATATCAACGCAGGTGCTGCCGGTCTTGCCCTCGCTATTGTTCTTGGAAAGCGCATCGGCTGGAGAAAAGATCCAATGCGTCCACACTCACTTCCACTCGTCATGCTCGGTGCAGGACTCTTGTGGTTTGGATGGTTCGGATTTAACGCAGGATCTGCTCTCGGTGCAAATGGAGTAGCAGGGCTAGCTCTTATGAATACACAGGTTGCAGCAGCTGCTGCAATCATCGGTTGGTTACTTGTTGAGAAGGTTCGCAATGGCCATGCAACATCTCTTGGTGCAGCATCAGGTGCTGTTGCAGGCTTGGTTGCAATTACACCAGCATGTGCCTTCGTAGCTCCATGGGCAGCGGTAGTTATCGGCTTGATCGCTGGAATCCTCTGCGCACTAGCAGTGAGCTTGAAGTACAAGTTCGGCTTCGATGATTCACTCGATGTTGTCGGTGTTCACCTTGTTGGTGGCATCTGGGGCTCTCTTGCAATCGGTCTCTTCGGTGCATCAGCTGTTAACAGCATCGGACTAGATGGCCTCTTCTATGGTGGTGGAACGACTCTCTTGGGTAAGCAAGCCCTCGGTGTTGCACTTGTAGCGGGCTACTCATTTATTGCAACACTGATCATCGGTTATGCAATCGAGAAGACCATCGGCTTCCGCATCGCAAAGGATGCAGAGATCGAAGGTATCGACCTTAAGGAACATGCTGAATCAGCATACGAATATGCAAGCTCATCACGAGGAGGCGCAAACCTATGAAACTCATAACAGCAATTCTCAAGCCATTTAAGCTCGATGAAGTAAAGGATGCTCTGCAAGGTGCGGGTATCACCGGGATGACAGTTTCAGAGGCGAGCGGTTTCGGTCGCCAGAAGGGCCACACAGAGGTTTATCGTGGCGCTGAATACACCGTTGACCTCGTGCCAAAGGTTCGCCTTGAAGTTCTCGTCGATGATGCAGATGCTGCAAATATCGTCGATGTCATCGTCAAGGCTGCTGGCACCGGTTCGATTGGTGATGGAAAGGTCTGGACGACTCCGGTCGACCAGGTCGTACGCGTTCGCACCGGCGAACGTGGATCGGATGCAATCTAGTTTCGGCTAGTTTGCACCAGGTTTAGTAATTTCTCACAATAGAATCTGAACCATGGGAACACGAGAGAGGAGGTTGCGTTCAAATGAACGCGACCTCCTTATCTCTCAGCTCTTCATCTCAAGCGGTGCAGATGCGCAGAAGATTGCTGTGGCAGCCGTTGGAAGCTTTGGCCGAGGCGAACTTGCACCCGGCTCTGATCTCGACATAGTTATTCTCCATAACGGTTCTTATTCTCAGTCGCGCCTTTCAGAGATAGTAAATTCAATTCTCTATCCGCTCTGGGATCAGAAGATTAAGGTCGATCACTCGGTTCGAACTCGCACTGAAGTTCGTGAGGCACTTAGTGAAGATCTCAAGGTTGCAATGGGACTTCTTGATATCCGCCTTATCTGTGGAAGCGCAGATCTCGTCGCAGATATCCAAAGCATGGCGCTCTCTATTTGGCGGGAAGAGAATGATCGATATCTTCCGGAGCTGGAGAAGACTTTAGAGGAGCGCTATGAGCGCAACGGAGAACTCGCCTATCTCTTAGAACCAGATTTGAAAGAGTCGCGCGGTGGCCTTCGCGATATCACCGCACTCCGTGCGATGCATGTATCAGGTGCACTCACACTTCCGATGGAGCGCATTAGCCAGGCAGAGTCAGTTCTCTCCACGGCTCGAGAAGCATTACATATCGTTAGCGGGCGCGATAAGGATCGTCTGCTCTTTACCGAGCAAGATAAAGTCGCTGCACATCTTGGATATATCGATGCTGATGTTCTGATGAGCGATATCGCACAAGCTGCTCGCGCAGTCGATTATCTAATGCAGATGGCGTGGCATCAGTACCACCGAAAGGGCAAAGATGGTCTTGGACGATTCTTGAAAAAGATTCGCTCAGATGTGATTTCACCGGGTATCTCTGTCTCCAATCGTGAAGTGGTTATTGATTCCACCTTCGATCTCGAGAGCGATCCAGTCATTGGATTACGAGCTGCGGCAACTGCTGCTCAACTCGGCATGCGCCTCTCCTTTGATTCGCTGCGTGTCTATGCCGATGCGTTAGATGTTGGTCGCGGTGCGCTACCTCAACCTTGGCCACGTGAGGCACGTGAGTATTTAATTGCACTTATCGGAGCAGGACCTGCGATGGTTGAGATCTTTGAGGCGTTAGATCAAGAAGAGATCATCTTTCATTGGATACCTGAGTGGAGGGGGGTGCGTTCACTTCCACAACGCAATGTCCTTCACCGCCACACCGTTGACCGCCATATGGTCGAGACAGCTGTCTCTGCGGCAGCCCTTACCCGCGAGGTGCACCGCCCAGATCTACTTCTCTTCACCGCCCTCTTTCACGATATCGGCAAGGGCACTGAAGATGATCACTCCTTACGCGGTGAGATTTTGATTCAACCGTTAGCTGCTCGCATCGGCTTTAATGAGAGCGACATTGCGACTATTCAGAGATTAATCAGATATCACCTCTTACTATCAGCAACAGCTACCCGCAGAGATCTCGATGATCCGGCAACAATTTCAAGCGTCGCAGAAAATATTACAGATGTGGGAACACTTGAACTTCTGCACGCACTCAGCATTGCTGATGGCATCGCAACTGGTCGCGCAGCATGGAGCGATTGGAAGGCATCCCTGGTCTCTGATCTCGTTCGGCGAGTTCGTATGGCGATCACGGATAACACAATTACCCAACAGCCCGAGCTCACTGCAGAACAGATAGCACGCGCAGATATTGGATCCTTGAGCGTTGTGATTGAAGACCGTGGAAGTGTTTATGCTATTGAAGTCATTGCACCAGATAAGACTGGATTGCTCTCCATCGTCTCAGGTGTTCTTAATATTCTCAGACTTGATGTTCGTTCAGCGCGCACCAAGACGGTTAATAACGTTGCCGTGATGGAGTGGATTGTGGTTCCAGATCCCAATGCCCCAGATTTAACGAGCGAGGCGCTCTCACGCGAGCTCACTAAGGGATTTGAATCGGAAGGAAAGCTGGCGCAGCGAATCCAGGAGCGGATCGAAACCTATTCTCTGATGCCAACCATCCCTGTTCCAGCACCAGTGGTGGAGACATTCTTGGATGCCGCAACCGATGCCACCATTATTGAGGTGAGAAGCCATGACAGGCCGGCGCTCCTCTTTTCAATAGGTGACACGGTGAGAAAATGTAATATCGATATTCGCTCTGCAATCGTCACCACGTTGGGAGCAGAAGCAATCGACACCTTATATGTGACAGAGATCGGTGGGGGAGCGCTGACTCAGGAGCGCGCAAATGAGGTTGCATCGCGCATCCAAGGCTCACTCAAGTAGTCCAAGGCTCTCTCAAGTACTATAGGCCCACTATGTTTGATGCGCTCTCCTCCAAGATATCTAATGCCTTCGGCTCACTGCGCAATCGCGGAAAATTATCGGCGAGCGATATCGAAAATACAGTTACCGAGATTCGCCAGGCCCTCCTTGAGGCCGATGTCGCACTCCCTGTTGTTGAGCAATTTATCGAGAGGGTGAGAACTGGTTCATTAGAACTTCTTCCAACTCTCCAATCCGGAGTCAATCAAGCGCAATCAATCTTTGATTTAGTCAATCGCGAACTGACAGAGATTCTCGGTGGAGGGGCTCGTCGAGTTCGTTATGCCAAGAATCCACCGACTGTCATTATGCTCGCCGGTCTTCAAGGCGCTGGTAAGACAACGCTTGCGGCAAAGCTTGCTAAGTTTTATAAAGATCAAGGCGATACGCCGGTTCTTGTGGCATCTGATTTGCAGCGCCCTAATGCTGTTACCCAATTGCAAGTTGTCGGTGAATCGGTAGGTGTTCCGGTCTTTGCGCCAGAGCCAGGAAATGGCGTTGGCAATCCGGTGCAGGTTGCACGTGATGGTGTCGCATATGCAAAGTCGAAACTTCACAACATGGTTATTGTCGATACCGCTGGACGACTCGGTGTTGATGAAGATTTGATGGCTGAGGCATCTGCAATACGCGATGCAATCAATCCAAATGAAATCCTCTTTGTTGTTGATGCGATGATTGGCCAAGATGCCGTCCGCACCGCAGAGGCTTTCCGCGATGGCGTTGGCTTTGATGGCGTGGTTCTCACCAAACTCGATGGTGATGCTCGTGGTGGCGCAGCCCTGTCAATTGCATCCCTCACCGGTCGCCCCATTATGTTTATCTCCAATGGTGAGAAGATCGCAGATTTCGATATCTTCTATCCAGAGCGCATGGCATCTCGCATTCTCGGTATGGGCGATGTGGCAACACTTGCCGAACAGGCAAAGAAGGCTTTCGATCCAGAGTCGACGAAGAAGTTAGAAGATAAGTTCAATAGCGGCGAAGATTTCACCTTAGAAGATTTTCTCGAGCAGATCGAAGCGATGTCGAAGATGGGAAATATGGGCAAGCTCCTCGGGATGCTGCCTGGCGCTGGAGCGATGAAGAAGCAGATCGATAACTTCGACGAATCCGAACTCACTCGCACTAAAGCAATTGTTCAATCGATGACCCCGGCCGAGCGGCGCGATCTTAAATTGCTCAATGGCTCTCGCAGAGCTCGTATCGCTGCAGGTTCTGGTCGCCAGGTCTCTGATGTCAATAAGTTGGTGGAGAAGTTCACCGCTGCTCAGAAGATGATGAAATCACTGCGTGGGGGTAAGGGTCCGGCTCTTCCGCCTGGAATGGCCCTGCCACCTGGGATGCCTATGCCGGCAATGGGCGGGGCGCCGAAGATTGCTCAGCAGCCTAAGAAGAAGTCACGCTCAGGAAATCCAGCGAAACGGGCTGCAGAAGAGGCTTAATAAGCTCATCGCCTGAGCTGGGCCTTATCGGTGCTCAATTTCCGTATTGAGCGTGCGGCTGGCAGAATGGGGCACCTGTTGAAGGGCCCTCTACCCCTACAACATCCAAATCCGTTCGTCGGAAGAAGTCCGTTACGCACCCCGCTGTATCGATCTTCACGCTGACACACTTTTTTAGGAGCACTACCACTTTGGCTACAAAGATTCGTTTAATGCGTTTTGGAAAGATCCGCACACCTTATTACCGCATCGTCGTCACAGATTCACGTAAGGCGCGTAACGGTCTCTCAATTGAAGAGATCGGTCGCTACGTACCAGGACAAGAGCCATCAATCATTCAGGTTAACTCTGAGCGCGCTCTCTACTGGCTCGGCGTAGGCGCACAGCCAACTGAGGCCGTTGCAGCGCTATTGAAGGTAACTGGCGATTGGCAGAAGTTCAAGGGTCTTCCAGGAACGGAAGGCACACTTAAGTTTGCTCCAGAGAAGCCAAAGAAGGTCGTTGCATACGAGGCAGCTGTAAAGGCTGCAGCATCAGAGCCTGCAGAGGGTGCAACAACTCTCAAGAAGAAGGCACAGGAGAAGCTTGCAGCTAAGTCAGCTCCAGCTGTTGAGGAAGCTCCAGTCGTAGAGGCTGTCGCAGAAGAGACTCCAGCAGCGGTTGAAGAAGTTGTAGCAGAGGCAGTAGCTGAAGAGGCTGTTGTTGAAGCACCTGCAGCTGAAGAAACTCCAGCAGAGTAATTATGATTGACGAAGCTCTCGAGCACCTCGTTAAGGGAATCGTAGATAACCCTGATGATGTGAACGTCAAGGAGAAGAACGGTCGTCGTGGGGCAACTCTCGAAGTCCGTGTCAATCCTGAAGATATCGGCAAGGTCATCGGTCGTAACGGTCGCACAGCAAAGGCGCTTCGCACAGTCGTAAGCGCGCTCGCTGGACGTTCAGTTCGCGTTGATCTCATCGATACTGACGAACTTCGCTAAACCTCTCCAGTTTTAATTAAAGGAGATTACGTCATGCGCCTTAATGTAGGACGTATCGGTAAAGCCCACGGAATTCTCGGTGAGGCAACCATTGAAGTGCGAACTGATGAAGCCGAAGATCGCTTCGCACTCGGTGCACGTTTAGAGACAGATAGCCACGGTGTTCTCACCGTGGCTTCTGCACGTGTCCACAACGGCATCCTCCTCCTCGGTTTTGAGGGCATTGGTAACCGTAATCAGGTTGAAGAGCTCCGTAATGAGCTCCTTTATGCCGAAGTCGATATTGATGCTCCTGGCTACGATGAAGATGATTATCACGTCCTTCAGCTCATCGGTTGCATCGCATACCTTGAAGATGGCAGTGAGTTTGGTCCCGTAACTGAAGTTCTCAATCTTCCAGGTCAAGATGTATTGGTAATCAAGACTTCACAAGGCGAAGTGATGATTCCATTTGTAATGCAGCTGGTCCCTGAAGTCGATGTTCGCAATAAGCGGATGACAGTAATTCCACCAGAGATTTCAGGTTCCATCTGATGAAGATTGATGTCATCTCGATATTTCCTGAATATCTTTCACCGCTCAACCTTTCGCTATTGGGTAAAGCACAGAGCGCAGGGTTAGTAGAGATTCAGGTGCATAACCTGCGTGACAATGCCGTTGGTGTTCATGGTTCAGTAGATGACACACCTTATGGAGGCGGCGCCGGAATGGTGATGTCGCCAGAGGTCTGGGCTAAGGCTTTAGATCCATTGATGGTCGAAGAAACCGATCTCATAATCTTGACCCCAGCGGGCAAGCAATTTACTCAACCAGTTGCACAAGAGCTTTCATCACACTCACATCTTATCTTTGCATGTGGTCGCTACGAAGGAATCGATGATCGCATTCGCCAGTATTACTCACAGCCTGAATTTCAAAATCGCAATATTCGCGTCCATGAATATTCAATTGGTGATTATGTACTAGGTGGGGGAGAAGTCGCCTCTATGGTGATGATTGAGGCAATTACTCGATTGATACCGGGCGTTCTAGGTAATCCAGATTCACTTGCTGAGGAATCACATAACTCTGAAGGCTATTTGGAGTACCCCAACTTCACAAAGCCTGCCCAGTGGCGTGGAATTGATGTTCCAGAAATATTACTCAGCGGAAACCATGCTGCAATCGCTAAGTGGCGTAGCGAGCAGGCACAACTTCGCGCCCAGAAGAATCGATAACTCAATGGCGCGCACATATCTTGTTGAGACATATGGATGTCAGATGAATGTCCATGATTCAGAGCGCATTGCAGGTTTACTCGATGCTGCCGGCCATATTCCTGTCACAAAGGGGGAGCAGGCAGATATCGTCGTCTTTAATACCTGCGCCGTCCGTGAGAATGCAGATAACAAACTCTATGGAAATCTCAGCTTCTTAGCGCCGATAAAGAAGGCTAATCCTTCGCTCCAGATTGCAGTCGGAGGGTGTTTAGCTCAGAAAGATCAAGCAACAATTTTGAAGAAGGCGCCTTATGTTGATGTCGTCTTTGGCACACATAATGTGGGATCACTTCCTGTTCTGCTTGAGCGCGCTCGGATTGAAGAGGAATCTCAGATTGAAATTCTGGAGGCGCTAGAGCACTTCCCATCAACACTTCCAGCCCGACGCTTCTCCGCATTTACTTCATGGGTTTCAATCTCTGTAGGTTGTAATAACACCTGCACCTTCTGCATTGTGCCAGCGCTACGTGGAGCCGAGAAGGACCGTGAGCCTGAAGATATCTTGGCCGAAGT
>JAURJS010000006.1 GCA_030832135.1 Candidatus Planktophila sp. | reverse complement strand
ACCGTCGATCGCTCTGAGCGCATCCGCACCTACAACTTCCCAGAGAATCGCCTGAGCGATCACCGCGTTAATTACAAGTCCAATAACTTGGATGCTGTTCTCAACGGCGAACTCGATGATGTTATTCAAGCTCTCCTCGATGCCGATAAGGCAGCAAAGCTCTCAGCAACGAGTTAATCACTATGGAGCTGACTTTCAAGGAATTTCTGCGCGGCGGTAAAGAACAGCTCACTGCAGCAGGCTTTCCTGAAGTTGATGCAGAACACCTACTTGCTCACGTTCTCGGTATTTCACGGATGGAGCTTCACAATCCAGTAACAGTTGAGAACGCCATCAACGCTATTGGCGATATCACGGTAATTGAAGAGACCTTTTGGAAGATGCTCGATCGCAGATGTGCCCATGAACCGTTGCAGTATTTAACTGGCGTTGCATACTTTCGTTATTTAGAGCTTCAAGTTGGTCCTGGTGTTCTTGTGCCGCGTCCTGAGAGCGAACTACTTGTCGATGCGGTGCTGAAGAATATTGAAGGCAGAGATGGCGCCGTCAGCGTGGTTGATCTTGGTGCTGGTTCTGGTGCGCTCACACTTGCGATTGCAACAGAAGCGCCACAGACTCATCTGATTGCTGTCGAGAAGGATCCCGCTGCAGTTGAGTGGTTACGCAAAAATGTCTCGCGTATCGATGAGACAGTTCGAATCCTTGAATCGGATGTGGAAGATGCCCTCGATGGCGTGAAGTGCGATGTAGTCATTGCCAATCCTCCATACATTCCCGATGGCCAAGAGCTACCGAAGGATGTGGCAGAGCATGAGCCTGCCATTGCGCTCTTCGGTGGCGAAGATGGTATGACCATTCCTCGTCGCTTTATCAACGCTGCCGCTCGTCTCTTAAAGAGCGGAGGCTTCCTCGCTATTGAGCACCATGAGAGCCAGCCAATCGATATTGCAGCAGCGATGCTCAGCGATTTTGAGAATATCCATTGCCACAACGATCTCGTTGGCCGCCCTCGATTTACGACAGGAACTCGGAGATAATCGCGCTATGGAGAGAGTCAATCTGTTAGAAGGTGATCTCAAAGATCACGTTGCACTTGGTGCAAAAGGTATTCGCGATGGCTACATCATCTGCGCCCCGTTAGAGCATGGTTATGTCTTCCTTGCCGATGCATTCTCTGAATTTGCTGTGCGCGCAATGCATGTCCTCCGCGGAGATGCGCTCGGAGTTTCAGCACAAGTCTTGATTCACTCGGGCGAGACAATCACTGGACTTGCGCGAGATGTCACTCCAGATACCCGAGCGCTGATGGATGCATTTTGGCCAGGGCTAATCTCATTTAACTTGCGTCCCAATATGGGACTTCGCTGGAACCTTGGTGATAATCAATCGCTCGATCGATTTAGCGTTCGTGTTCCTAGCTCACCGTTTATCTCAGCGCTCTTGAAAGAGACCGGCCCGCTTGCAACTGCCAGCGCTGCACGAGTTGGCCAGAAGCCGGCTCGCGATACCGATCGCATCTTTGTCCTGGAATCAGATCTTGCTGTGATGTTTGAAGCAGGCGAGCTCCCTGAGGGTGCTGCGACGACAATTATCGAATCGGATTCCTCTGGAATGACCATTATTCGAGAAGGTGCCATCACTCGTGAGCAGCTAGCGGCGGTTGTGCCCGCGCTTTCTCCAGAGCAGCCAATAGAGTAAGCCCATGTCCAATACATTTTCCGGCTCAACGTTCTATGGTCCAGATTTCGAACTCCTGACTCAGCAAGATCCTGCAATTGCTGCAGTCCTTCTCTCAGAGCTCAAGCGCCAGCAGACAAATTTGCAGTTGATCGCCTCTGAGAACTTCACATCACGCTCGGTATTAGCAGCACTTGGTTCAACTCTCTCCAACAAGTATGCAGAGGGTTATCCAGGAAAGCGCTATTACGGTGGTTGCGAAGAGGTAGATGTTGCCGAGAACATCGCTATTGAGCGGGCGAAGAGCCTCTTCGGGGCAGAGCATGCGAATGTGCAGCCACACTCTGGCGCAAGCGCCAATATCGCTGTCTATCAAGCATTTACCAAGCCAGGCGATACCGTCTTAGCGATGTCATTGCCACATGGTGGCCACCTCACCCACGGATCTAAGGTCAACTTCTCAGGTAAGTGGTTCAACATCGTCTCTTACGGTGTTCGCCAAGATAATGAACTTATCGATTATGACGAGCTCCGCGATCTCGCAATTGCCAATAAGCCAAAGATGATCTGCTCTGGTGCCACTGCATATCCATCACTCATTGATTTTGAGAAGGTCCGCGCTATCTGCGATGAAGTTGGCGCGATTATGTGGGTAGATGCTGCTCACTTCATCGGCCTCGTTGCTGGTAAAGCTATCCCATCACCAGTTCCTTATGCAGATGTCGTCTCCTTCACCACACATAAAGTTCTTCGCGGCCCTCGCGGTGGCATGATCTTGTCTAAGGCAGAGCATGCTGCGGCAATCGATAAGGCGGTATTCCCAGGTATGCAGGGCGGACCAATCATGTCCGCTGTTGCCGGCAAGGCAGTTGCGCTCGCTGAATGTGCAACTCCTGAATATCAGAAGTATGCAAAGGATGTCATCGTCAATGCGAAGTCACTTGCTTCAGCTCTAGAGGCAGAAGGCATGCGCGCTGTATCTGGCGGTACGCAAACTCACCTGGCACTGATCGATATTCGTTCAACCGGCGTCAACGGCAAGGTTGCCGATGAGCGTTGTGGAGCAGCTGGAATTGTTCTCAATAAGAACTCCATTCCATTTGATCCTGAGGCGCCTTCTGTCACATCAGGTATTCGCGTTGGAACCCCTGCGACAACAACACAGGGGATGGGCGTTGAAGAGATGAAGACAATCGCTTCATTAATCTCACGCGCTATCAAGAGCGATGATGCTGCAGCACATGCTGCTATTAAGTCTGAGGTTCACGCCCTCACCGCACAATTTCCTATCTATCAGGCATAACTAGAAGGTCTGTAGGAAATGCGTGAGTACCTCGTAACACTTCTGCTCGCTGCAGTTATCTGTTATGTCGTCACTCCATTTGTTCGCATCCTTGCAATTCGATTAGGCGTTGTCTCAAAGATTCGTGAGCGCGATGTTCACACAACTCCAACACCTCGCTGGGGTGGAGTGGCGATGTGGATCGGCATGGCAGTCACCTTTGCGATGGTTCACCATCTCTCCTTGGTTGGAAAATCTTTCACACGCGAATCCATTGGAATCTTCCTCGCGGCAACCTTCTTAGTTCTCCTCGGCATGGTCGATGATCGCTTCGAACTCGATGCTCTTACAAAGCTTGCCGGGCAATCACTTGCAGCCGGCATTCTCCTTATCTATGGCGTTCAGATCTTCTGGCTACCCATCAATGGCGTGATGACCTTGCCACCGAGCATCGGCCAACCGCTGACCATCTTCATCGTTCTCATAACTATCAACGCCGTAAATTTCATCGATGGTTTAGATGGTTTAGCAGCTGGAATTGTGGCAATTTCCGGAGCGGCCTTCTTCGCATTCGCCTACCTTTTAGCAGTTATCTATGGCTTCAGCCGTGCAGGTTCACCATCACTCATCACAGCGATCATCATCGGCGTCTGTATTGGATTCCTGCCACACAATGCATATCCTGCAAAGATATTTATGGGCGATTCTGGATCGATGTTGCTCGGACTTCTCTTGGCAGCATCAGCTATTACCCTCACAGGCCAGATCGATCCCAATGCAATTGCAGAGGAGAAGCTTGGTCCAACACTTCTCCCACTTGCTCTTCCATTAGCGGTTCTTGCAATTCCGCTGATTGATTTATTCTCAGCGATTATCCGAAGACTGCGTGCAGGTAAGTCTCCATTCTCATCAGATAAAGAACATATTCATCACCGCATCATGCGAGCAGGAAACACTCAATCTAGGACAGCGCTGATTATGTATTTCTGGACGGCAACGATTGCATTCCCAGTTTCAATCTCCGCCTTCACACCGCTATGGGTTGCCGGATGTGTCCTTGCAGTGATGTTGGTATTTACAATTCTCTTTCAACGCCAACGCCCTGAATTTCATAAAGCGCAGAAGTCAGAGAAAGTAATCACCGCATGAGCACAGAGCGAGCGCTCCTGCGCGGTGCTGTGATCCCGACGATCGTTGTCGGAGTTATCTCACTGATTGCATCAACATGGCTTAAGGGCAGCGCTGGCCTTGTCGGAGCGCTCCTTGCCCAATTCGTTGTGGTCATCTTCTTCGCCACCAATATCGGCGCAGCTCGTCTGACTCGAGATCTCGACCCGGTGATGACGATGGCAATCGCCATGTTCTCCTACATGGCCAAGGTCTTGGCTCTGGGGGTCTTCCTCTGGCTGATTACGACCTTTATCTCAGCTGAGGCCTGTGACCGGAAGGCCTTCGCCCTGAGCGCTGTGGCAGCTACCTTCGCCTGGCTCGGGGGAGAGATCAGGGCATATCTGGTCCTTAAACTTCACCTACAATTACCCGGTAAGTAAGTCCAAGCGTAATTAGTAAGAGGAGATCCACCCATGGCAGCAAATCGCGAGGCAGATGCTCTCTGGACCATCGTCGGCTACATGCTCTCAGGGCTCCTCTTCTGGGGTGGGGCCGGCTACCTAGCCGATCGATACCTCAACACCTCCTATCTGACCCTGGTGGGATTCCTCCTCGGAATGGGCGGGGCGCTCTACCTGATCTGGCTGAGGTTTGGACGCGAATAAGCTCTAAAACGTGGCGCGAGCCACTAGTTTTCGATTTCTCAGGAAGCGCTCCTACCCCCTAATCTTTGCCTCGTCTGAAAGTGATTCAGGCCTAAATCAATCTGAGGGATGGCGATGCATCTAAAGCTCAGCGGTGAAGAGGGATTTACTCCTCCCGGCGTTAAAGACTTTGATCTCCCTCCAATCTTTGAAAATATTGAGTGGCTTACAAAGCCAGTATTACTCGTTGCACTTTCAGTAGTGCTTATCTCAATCTTCTTTATCGCAGCATCTCGTAAGGCTCTTGTAGTTCCTGGAAAGCTTCAATTCTCAGGTGAACTCGTCTATGACTTTGTTCGTAACGGCCTTGCAAAGGACATCTTGGGTCCTGAGTTCATGCGCTTTGTGCCATACCTCTTCACCCTCTTTACATTTGTTCTTGTCAACAACGTCTTCTCCATCGTTCCACTCTTGCAGTTCTCTGCAATGTCACATGTGGGATTCCCTTACGCGCTCGCCATCATTACCTACTTGGTCTATCACTTCGTTGGAATGAAGAAGCAGGGCGTTGGCCACTACCTCAAGGGCATCGCATTTATGCCAGGTGTTCCAAAGGCGATCTACGTTCTTCTGACACCAATTGAAATCGCAACATTCTTCATCGTTCGCCCATTTACATTGGGCCTTCGTCTCTTTGCAAATATGTTTGCCGGCCACTTGCTCTTGCTCGTCTTTATCCTCGGTGGAGAGCATCTCCTTGCCGGCGTTATCGGTTTGAAGCTCGTCTCACCATTTGCCTTTGCAATGGGAATCTTGCTGACATTCTTCGAGTTCATGGTGCAGTGCCTACAGGCCTACATCTTCACACTTTTGACCGCTCTCTATATCGCCGGCTCACTCGCTGACGAGCACTAACACGCAAGAAAACAGAATTGGGGAAGTAACTTCGCTTCTTCAGTAAGAAAGGTAGAAACATGACAGGCTCACTTAACGTCATCGGTTACGGCATTGCTGCAATCGGACCTGCAATCGCTACTGGAATGATCTTCGCTGCTTACATCAGCGGTGTTGCACGCCAGCCAGAGTCACGCAGCGTCCTTCAGCCAATCGCGTTCCTCGGATTCGCTATGGCAGAAGCACTTGCACTCTTCGGTCTCGTTCTCGCATTCGTTCTCTAATCGGTT
>JAURJS010000046.1 GCA_030832135.1 Candidatus Planktophila sp. | reverse complement strand
GTGTTCCAGCGCTTCGTGGAAGAACTGCGCGACTTCGATTCGCCCTTGTAATTCAATAGGAATAAGAGCAACTGTTGGATTAAATACTTCTTCTAACCAACGTCGCGCAGAGTCATGCACAGGTGGCTTTGGTGACTTTTCACGGCCGCGATAGCGATCAAAGGATGCCAAGAGGCGCTTTGCTTGGAGCTCTTCGGTATCAAGGCCCATCAATTCGCGCAGACGGCTCTTGTGATAACCGGCTGCAACAAGCTTTGGCTGGAAGTACAACTTGCCGGTGCTCTCGTTACCTTCTTCCAATTGCACAGAGACTTCTTCCACAGCAAAGCCGAGGTCATGTAATTGACGCATTGCGCGTTCAACAGCGTGGCGATCTTTTGGATCGAGTACTTGACGTTCCTTGAGAGCTGCCCAGAGACGGTGATATCGCTTAATCAGCGCATTACTTGCACGGATTGGATCCATACCTGGATAGAGAACACCCGATAGTGAGAGATCCTCAAGCTCTGCTGCAACGTTGAAGTGTGCAATCTCGAGGTCATGCTCACGCTGTCCATCAGAGAGCGACTTTTGAAATTCACCAGTTTCAGCATCGACGAGATAGGCGGCAAATCCTTCAGCATCTCTGCGGAAGAGAGTATTGGAGAGGGAACAATCGCCCCACCAGAAACCGAGAAGGTGTAAGCGCACAAGAAGAAGTGCCAGCGCATTTGCCATCAGAGTCACATCTTCTGCGGTGACATCTTTTCCACTCAGCAATACGCGATATGGAAGTGAGTAGGGCAAGAAACGTGTGACCAGTGCGCAAGGCAGCTCTTCACCTTCTCTATCTGTGCGCCCCTCAACTACCGCCACCGATTGCACGCTTGGCGCATCGAGCTGCTTGAGCTCACGTAAAATCTTGTATTCGCGGTTAGCAAATTCAGAGACCGTCTCTTTCACGGCATAGACTTCAGAATCGGGATCATCGGTCGAACGGACCAGACGCACGATGTGGCGGGAGATACCGCGCTTCTCCGTCAGATGGGGATCTTCCGGCCAGAGCTCCAGGCTCTGATTCCAAGGCAGACCAGAGACGGCAGCGATCTCCTCGCCGACGCCTGTGATTCGAAGTGCCATATGGGCATTCTCTCATCTATTAAAGAACTTATAATTACCTATGACTATTTCAGAGCGAATCAGTGGCCGAGCGCCTAAGAAAGCAGCGAAAAAAGAGGTCCCAGTCACACGTTCCTATGGTGATGCCGGTGCTCCTATCGATCGAGGTCACCCCTTCTACTTCGGCTTTCTCGCCACCATCGGCGCTCTCTCGGCATTCGTTCTCCTTCGAGCGCTTGCAAGTGCAAGCCAAGTATTTGTCATCATCTTGGTCGCACTCTTTCTTGCCACCGGTCTCAATCCTGCTGTTGAAGCAATTCGACGTCGCGGAACTTCTCGCGCAACAGCAGTGGCAATTATCTTTATCGCGGTTCTCTCATTGGTTGGAATCTTCCTTGCCCTCGTTGTGCCACCACTTGTCACACAGACTGCGCACTTGATTCAAATTGCACCATCACTCTTGGAAGATCTTAAATCTAATCCAAGTATCGCCAGCCTCAATAGCCAATATGCATTTATCGATACCTTAGAGACAAAGCTCAGCAGCATCACATCAGATGGCACCCTCATCATCACCGCATTTGGTGGAGTTATCGGTGTTGGTAAAACAGTTCTCTCAGGAACTTTTACTGGATTAACAATCCTTGTTCTTACTCTCTACTTCATTACCTCACTCCCTGAGGCGACAAAGATGGGTCTCAAGCTTGTTCCTGCAAGCCGTCGCCCACGTATTGCGCTCTTAGTCGATGCCATTATCGCTCAAGTTGGAGCCTTTGTTGGAAGCCAGATTTTGATCTCATCGATGGCAGCACTCTTTGTCACAATCCTCTCTCTCATACTTGGACTGCCATCACCGATTGCAATCGGCATCATCGTCTTTATCTGTGGCCTCGTTCCATTGATCGGCCACTTCCTTGGCTGTGGAATCGTGACCCTGATTGCCGCTACCCAATCGGTAGTAATCGGAGTTATCGCATTTGTTGCCTACGTTGTCTATGTGCAGATTGAGAATTACGTAGTGACGCCGAAGATTATGAAGCGCACATTGGCTGTGCCAGGAGCGGTCACAATCATCGCTGCCCTATTGGGAACATCGCTTCTCGGCCTCGTCGGAGGTCTGCTTGCGGTGCCAGTTGCAGCATCAATTATCTTGATTCTGGAGCAGGTTGTAATTCCACGTGCCGAGCAGCGCTAAGGAGAGAGCTCTCTCTTTAGATAGGTAACTCTGTCGGCAACGGCAGACGGGCCGGTGCAATGATACGAACAATCTCGCTGAGTACTCGATGCACATATGGTTCGCCAACCCAGAGATGCTTTGCTCCATCTACTGCAATGAGATCTAACTGTGGGATTGTTGCAAAGCGGATTCGCGCTTTATCTGGCTTGAGGTAATCATCATGTTCTGGAATAAGTGCGGTGATAGAGCGTCCATCTTCAGCCCAAAACTGCAGATCGCTCTCTTCCACCTTCATCAGCGGTGGACTTAAGAGAATTAAACCTTTGATGCGGCGATCTCTGGCATGACAGAGAGCGATCTCTGTTCCAAAGGACCAACCCACAACCCAAAGCTCTTCTACCTTCAATACATCAAAGCAGTAATTAACAGCGGCTTCCACATCATATTTCTCAGCGCGACCGCCATCGTATTCGCCAGTGCTTGTTCCAGCCTCACTCGTTGTTCCACGGGTATTGAATCGAATGATTGTTACACCAGCCATTGCAGGTAATCGATTGGCAGCCTTCTTATAGATATGGCTATCCATCATTCCGCCACCGGTGGGATTGGGATGGAGGCAGAGGAGCGCAGTGGTGGGATGGTCAACTGGAGCGCTGATTTCACCAATGAGGGTCTGGCCATCTTCGGTGGTCAGGTGAAAAGGCGTGCGGAGAGCAGGTAATACGGTGCTGGGGCGGATTGGTTCCGACATATGCGCATTCTACTGACTACTCTTTCACTATGGCTAAAAAGTTCGAATCTCTCAACCCTGCAACCGGTGAAGTCGTAGGTACCTTTCCAATCCACACCGAGAGAGAGGTTTATGGCGCTGTCACCTTGGCAACGGATGCCGCCTTTCGTTGGGATGCGATAGGCCATAAAGGTCGTCGCAAGATTCTCCTCGCCTATAGCCGTTTGATTTTGAGTGAGATTGATTCTCTCGCCGATCAGGTAACACTGGAGACAGGAAAGCCACACTCTGATGCAAAGCTTGAGATCTCACTTGCAGCACATCATGTTGCTTGGGCTGCTCGTAACGCTGAATCTGTTCTGAGAAGAGCTCATCGTTCACCAGGTGCGCTCATGGCAAATATGTCAGCAACAGTTGAGCGTTCACCTCTTGGTGTGGTCGGTGTGATAGGTCCTTGGAACTATCCTGTCTTCACGCCGATGGGATCGATCGCCTATGCACTAGCTGCCGGTAACACCGTGGTCTTCAAGCCGAGTGAATACACACCAGGGGTCGGCATAGCGCTGGCTGAGCTCTTTGAACATGTTGCAGGAAGTTCTGAGTACTTCCAGGTTGTCACAGGCTTTGGTGAGACCGGGGCTGCCCTATGTACAAGTGGAGTGAAGAAGATCGCTTTCACCGGTTCGACTGCAACGGCAAAGAAGGTTGCCGCCCTCTGTGCTCAGACGCTGACGCCTGTCATTGCAGAGTGTGGCGGTAAGGATCCTGTGATTGTGGCACGTGATGCTGATATCGCACGAGCTGCAGATGCAACAGTCTGGTCAGCGTTCTCTAATGCAGGTCAGACTTGTATCGGTGCAGAACGCGTCTATGTCGATGAGAACATCGCAGATATCTTCACTGAGAAGGTGATTGCACTTGCTAAGACCATCCATGCCGGTCTCCCTGCCGATAGCAATTATGGCCCTGCAACAATGCCTTCACAGCTCAAGATTATTCAATCCCATATTAAAGATGCGGTAAAGAAAGGTGGCATCCCTGTTGTGGGTGGCACGCAATCTGTTGGTGATCGATTTGTTCAACCGGTAGTGCTCTTGCAGGTTCCAGAGGATTCCATCGCGGTAACCGATGAAACCTTTGGGCCGACGTTGGTCATCAATCGCGTGCCAGATATGGAGACAGCGATTGAGCTCTCCAATGCATCTCGATATGGACTTGGGGCATCTATCTGGTCACGTCGTCAAGGTCGTTGGATTGCATCGCAATTGCAATGTGGAATGGTTGCAATTAACTCAGTTATCTCGTTCGCTGCAGTTGCTTCAATCCCATTTGGTGGCGTCAAGGATTCTGGTTATGGACGTATTCATGGACCTGAAGGTCTCCTTGAATTCACCTACGCTCGCTCTGTAGTGCGTGCAAGGTTCCAATTGCCACTGGCAATTACCAGCTTCAAGCGAACTGCAAAGATTGATTCGCTCGTTGTGAAGTTACTCAAGACCTTACGTGGTCGACTCTCCTAAGAGAACTCTTTAATAGCGCGGTGCATTGCGAGTGCGCTCTGTATTAGGGCGACGATTATTGCGCTTACTCCAACATGCGTTATGCCAATGGCGACGATTATCTTCATCGCCATCGAGCCATGCAACGGTATGTGGCGTTGCCATCGGAATCAATTGATCGCAACCAGGGCAGCGATAGGGCTTATTGGCTGCAGATCCCGTTAACTTTCTAACAATCCAGAGACCTTGTTCATCTTCTACAAAGCTCTGAGTAGAGGGAACCCCACGTGGCTCTTCATCGACACCTGTCTTTGGGCGTCGATTCTTCGGGTAATTCTTACGTGGGCTCACAGATGTATTTTCCCTTACATTGGCTACTTTCCCCACATCGAAAAGGCTAGAGTTGAGATATGAAGCCAGTTATCTCGGTGGAGGGCCTGCGAAAGAGCTATGGCCCCCTCGCAGTAGTTAAAGATCTCTCACTGACCATCAATCAAGGCGAAATCTTTGCCATTCTCGGTCCTAATGGCGCAGGCAAGACAACGACCGTTGAGATCCTTGAGGGCTTTCGCGCAGCAGATAGCGGCGCCATCTCTGTTCTCGATACCGATCCTGCGATTAAAGGCGCTGCTGCTCTCGCCTGGCGCAATCGCATCGGAATTGTTCTCCAGAGCACCCAGGACACTGCAGAGTTAACTGTGCGCGAGGCGATTTCACACTTTGCCTCTTACTACTCAAATCCTCGAGGCGTTGAAGATGTCATCACTCTCGTTGGCCTGCAGGAGAAGGCAGATGATCGCGCCCGAACCCTCTCTGGTGGTCAGCGCCGTAGATTGGATGTGGGACTAGGAATCATTGGCCGTCCAGAAGTTCTCTTCCTCGATGAACCAACCACGGGATTTGATCCCGAGGCGCGTCGCGCATTCTGGGTATTGATCAAACAACTCAAGAGTGAGGGCACGACCATCTTGCTCACCACCCACTATCTCGATGAGGCAGAGGCACTTGCAGATCGAGTTGCAGTAATGAACCATGGAGAAATTCTTGAAGTCTCAACTCCTGCTCACCTTGGTGGACGTGCCGATGCGCGGGCGACAATCTCATGGCGTGAGGCTGGTGAGATTAAGAGCGAAGAGAGTGAAACTCCCACTGAATTTGTGAAGAGCTTAAGCGCTCGATTAAGTGGCGAAATTCCTGAGCTCGCTATCCATCGACCTACTCTGGAAGATATCTACCTCTCAATGATCGGAGCCACACATGAGTAACCAACTTCCTGGTGCGCTATCGATTGGAATCAAGCGCGGTGGACTTGAGATTAAGCAGTTCCTTCGACAGAAGGAATCAGTTGTCTTTACCCTCCTCTTTCCTCTCATTCTCCTTGCAATCTTCGGCTCGGTCTTTAGCGAGACCATTGCACCGAATGTGACTTTCAGCCAGTACTTTGTCGCTGGAATGATTGCCTCGGCCTTGGTAAATACTGGTTTTCAGCAGATTGCAATCTTTATTCCGATTGAGCGAGATCTCGGTGCGCTCAAGAGATTACGTGGAACACCGATGCCGGCATCAAGCTACTTCATCGGCAAGGCGATCGTTGTCACCGTCAGCATGGTTGCGCAAGTTGTCTTGCTCCTTGCAGCAGGTGTGGCATTCTTCGGAGTAAATCTTCCAACGAAGTTAGATAAGTGGCTCACCTTTGCAGCGCTAATTTTCTTAGGTTCACTTGTATCAACAATCCTCGGCGTTGCATTCTCTAGCGTTCCCAAGAATGCTCGTGGTGCATCTGCGATCGTCTCCCCTGTTGTCATCATCTTGCAGTTCTTTAGCGGCGTCTTCTTTATCTTCACCGATCTGCCAGGGTGGATGCAGCAGGTAGCTGCCATCTTCCCGCTCAAGTGGCTCACCCAAGGAATGCGCTCTGTCTTCCTTCCTGAGAACTTTGCTACGCGTGAAATTGCCGGCAATTGGGAGACTGGGCGAACCTTTGCCATTATTGGCATATGGCTAATCGTGGGCACCTTCCTCGCGATCCGCACCTTCAAGTGGGATCGCGACTAAAGGCATCTCTACCTGCCCTCACACTCGCTCTCACTTTAATCGCCAGTTCAGCTCCTGCTGAGGCGGCATCGAAGAGTCCAACGCCGAAGGCAACTGCTAGGGCGACAACAACGGCTAAGCCCACTGCTAAACCAACTGTAAAACCAACGGAGAAGGCCACAGCGACCACCAAGGCAACTGCCACCACGAAGGCAACGGCAAAGCCATCAGCTAAGCCCACGCCAACTAAGAAGACGGTGATTAAGAAAAAGAAGAAGGCTAAAGTCACTGTCACACCCTCACCTAAACCGGTATGGCCTCCCAAGGGCTTTAGCGTTGAAGGCGAGGTCTATGCAAAAGTTCCCACCGCTAAAGAGTTGGTGAGTCTGATCTCAGCCAATACCTACCTCGAAAAGCAGATTAAAGAGTGCACCAAGTTTATTTGTGGAGCAGTCCGAGTAGCCGCTGAAAATGGTTGCATCTGGTGGCAGGTAGTTGCTCTCGTCAGCGATGGTCAAGGAAATAAATTGGGTGAGCTGACAAAATCTTTTGCAGGATCGAAAAGTAAAGAGTTTAAAACTCTCCTCTTAATTTCGCCGGAAGCCTTAGAAAAGGGCGGAGCGGCGAAGGTTACTTCAGTGATCTGTAACCACGTTGATCGTGACCCTGCTGTTCCAGGTTCAGGTTACGCTAAATACTAGAGAAGATTTAGCGGTTGGCTCCAGGAACCCAGAGCTGATCACCGATCTCTTTATTTGCAACGCGTGCAAGAACGAAGAGCAGATCAGATAAGCGGTTGAGATATTGAGCAGTCAATGGATTAACTCCGCCACCGAATGAGTGGATTGCAGTCCAGGTGCGGCGCTCTGCGCGGCGCACAACAGTACGAGCAACATGAAGGTGTGCTGCAGCGGGTGTGCCTGATGGAAGTACAAATGAACGCAGCGGTGCTAAATCTGCATTGTATGCATCAATAGAATCTTCAAGGTATGTAATCTGACTTTCAAGAACACGTAGTGGTTCAAAGGCTGGCTTATCGATTACCGGTGTGCAGAGATCTGCTCCCACATCAAAGAGATCATTCTGGATGCGCACCAAGAGGTTGCGAACATCATCGGTTAAGTTATCGGTTGAAAGCACGACTCCAATAGAAGAGTTCGCTTCATCAACTGTCGCATATGCCTCAAGGCGAGGGTCATTCTTTGAAGTGCGGCTCATGTCTCCGAGCGCAGTAGTTCCGTCATCACCTGTTTTTGTATAAATGCGAGTTAGATTAACCATGCGCCTAGCCTATTAGCCCATGAAGGAAATGACACTTTCTAAAGTAGAATCTCCGCCATGACCCAGGGCCACGAGCACGATCGCTTTCGCATCGTCGGCGGAGCCTGCCTCAAGGGTGAAGTCACCGTCACAGGCGCTAAGAACTCGGTTTTAAAGCTTATGGCAGCCTCTCTGCTGGCCGTGGGTAAGACCACAATCTCCAATGTCCCGGATATCGCCGATGTGGACATCATGGCCGATCTCTTGACCCGCCTTGGCTGCACCGTGGTCCTCAACAATAAATCTGGTGGCGATGGCACAGTCACCATCGATGTCCCACAAGAGCCGCTCCATCGAGCCGATTATGAGCTAGTCCGCAAGATGCGCGCCTCGATCAATGTTCTCGGTCCCCTCGTTGCACGCATCGGCATCGCAGAAGTTGCCCTACCTGGTGGAGATGCCATTGGCTCTCGTGGTCTCGATTTCCATATCAAAGGACTTGAATCTCTCGGCGCCAAGGCGCATATCGAACATGGGTATGTAATTGCCGAAGCACCTAATGGTCTTACAGGTGCAGATATCGTCCTGGATTTTCCATCAGTGGGTGCTACTGAGAACATCATGACAGCGGCTGTTCTTGCAAAGGGCGTCACCACAATCGATAACGCAGCGCGCGAACCAGATATCGTCGATCTCTGCGAGTTCCTTGTTTCAATGGGTGCAAAGATTGATGGCATTGGTTCACCGCTGATCACAATTACCGGTGTTGAAAAGCTCAGCCCAACTTCGCATCGAACAATTACCGACCGCATCATCGCCGGCACCTGGGCATTCGCAGCGGCGATAACCCAAGGCGACATCACTATTCATGGCGCACGCGCAGATCACATGGAGGTTATGCTCGATAAGTTGGCATCTGCCGGTGCGATCATCACATCAACGCCAGATGGTGTTCGCGTGAAGATGGATCACCGCCCAAAGGCAATTGATGTTGCCACACTTCCCTACCCAGGATTTGCTACCGATCTTCTGCCATTCATTATTGGAATGAACGCAGTTGCCGAAGGCCATGCAATCGTTACCGAGAATGTCTTTGAATCACGCTTTATGTTTGTCAATGAACTAGCTCGATTGGGTGCTCAGATCACCGTAGATGGCCACCATGCCTCAATCGACGGTATTCCACAGCTATCTGGAGCACCTGTTGAGGCATCCGATATCCGTGCAGGTGCTGGTTTAGTTCTAGCAGGTCTTGTGGCAGAGGGTGAAACAACTGTCGATGGCGCATTCCACGTGGATCGTGGATATCCCAACTTCGCGAGTGACCTCCGCGCACTAGGCGCGAAGGTCACTCGCGACTAAGTACTCTCTCTACGCTATTTATCACTTCGCGCTGATTGTTTAGCCAGAATTTTCGCTAAACGATCTGATCGATTTTGAATCACAGCCTTCGCCGCCTCGATTGCAACTTTGATTTCTGTCAAAGAGTCACGTGCATCGGCAGGTAATTTCCTTATTGCGGCTGCCAAAGCCACTTTATTCTTGCTCCCTTCAGGAATGAGCCCAACCTCAACCAACATGCTTGGTTGAACACTATTCACCTTTTCGGAAGCAATCATTCCTACAACCTCGTATTTGCGGGCTACTTTGAGGACCTGATTGATATCAGATCGGGCCTCGACCGGCAGAGCGAGTAACTCAGCCTGCACGTCAGCAATATTCGAAACCGTGACGCCCGGGATTTGCGCTTTTGCAAAAGTGTCAACGGTAAGTTCCTTGGCATCCTTGATTGCTGCAGTGACATTTGCGCGTGCTGACTGTTTTTCTGCTTCTTGCTTTGCGGCTGCAGCTTTAGCGGCAATTACTGCGCCTTCGGTCGCTGCTTTCTTTGCCGCTAACTGTGCTGCAATTTCACCAGGAGTCGGCACCATTGTGTTGATGAGCGGAGACCCAGCTGGGTTCTGCTTGAGAATAAATACGTCTTGGCCGCCTTTGGAATCAAAATATTTCTCGCCGTTAGTTGGATCCAAATCTGCCGTATCTTGGAAATATCCGATTGAATAAACATTTCCACTGACGTCGGCTGCAATCCCAATTCCGCTATCGTCGGCAGAGGATGAGCCCATACTCTTTGCCCACAAAAAGTCTCCTAAAGAATTAAGTTTTGCGATGAAGATGTCCCTATAGACTGGAGAAGAAGAGAGCGTGTAGCTCTCGTTTCCTGGATCAAAATCTACGGTCCCTGTCTCAGATCCTGTAATGAAAACGTTACCGTTACCATCAATTGCTGTAGTTGCTCCATAAGCGGCACCAGAGGAACTCCCAATTTGTTTGGTCCACACATGACTGCCCGTTGGGTCCCACTTCGAAATAAAACCATCTCTTGTGCCTACAGAAGAAACCGTGAATGTATCTTGCTTGTTTTGATTTATATAAAATACAAGCTGACCGTTAAAGTCTCCGGATACATAGATGAAATTATCAATACCTACTGAAACAGTCGCCGGACGGTCGTTGTTGCCGTAACCTTTATACTGGCGCACCCACTGAAATACTCCATATGCATTGAATTTTGATATAAATATGTCTTTGGGATAAGAGTCGGACCCGACTGCGGTCAAACTTTCTTCGCCCTCCCCCGGATTAAAATCTGCTGTTTGTTGGAATGTACCAACAACGTAAAGTGAGCCAAAGCTGTCAAAAGCGACCGATTCACCTACGTCATAACCGGATGAGCCAAACCGCTTAGCCCATATCAACTCTCCACCAGGCGAGAATGTAGACAGAAAAACATCACCGTCTCCGCCTAACGGGACGGGTTCTGATGTTCTTAGTGGGTGGGGATCTAAATCGACAAATCCTTGTACAACACCAGTGACTGCAATGACTCCATTGCTATCAACCGCCACGGAGACTCCGGTGTCAAAAAGGAGACCGTCAAAAGTCTTAGCCCAAATATAATTTCCATCTGTGTTTAGCTTCCAAACAACTACCCCCAGCCAATTCCAAGCGGGGCTGGGACCGGTGTTGGCAAGGGCCGTCAGGCTGTCTACGCCATCGCTTGGATCAAAATCGACAGTGCCGTAGAACTCTCCTGCCATGACAACATTTCCGTCACGATCGACAGCGACATCCTTAACTTGATCTGTCAGCGGGCCACCGAAACTTTTTACCCAGAGGAGGTTCCCAAAAGAGTCATGTTTTGCAATGAAGGCATCTCGCCCGCCCTTGCTTATGAGAGTTGTCGCTGAAGCACCCGTGCCAAAAACAGCCGTTCCTATGAAAGAGCCCGAAGTGTAGACATTTCCACTTGCATCAACTGCAATCGAAAGACCATATTGATTATCTGTTCCGGTATATGTTTCCACTGCCAAATCGGCATCCAACCAGGCGGAAGCACTAGTAATTGAAATTATTGAGGATGTTAGTGCGACTATTAATACCGACAATACAGCTGAAAGGCGTGTTGAGATTTTCATCGAGTAAATACCCTCTTCCGTGAATTAACGTGTCAGTAAAGCTGCAAGGCGAATTGCGCGAGCATTGATCACAGCCATCTCAGCATCAATAGCCGCCTTGATCTCTGCATATGAATCTCTATCGCTCGGAGCAAGTTTCCGCACCGCCATTGCGAGCAAACATTTACTTGGGCTATCTGCAGGAATAAGTCCTACCTCAACGAAAGTTTTTGGGAAGACTCTGACTACATTCTCAGTAGAGATATCTCCGACAACTTCATACTTTCGAGCAATCTTCACAATCTCAGTAATGCTGGTACGAGAATCTAGTGGGAGAAGAGCAATTTCAGCATTAACGTCATCAATATTAGATTTTGTAATGCCTCGAATTTCAGCCTGAGCAAAGGATTCTGCCGTTGCAGCCTTTGATTCCTTGAAGACTTCTACAATATCGGCTCGAGCGGCACGGACTTCTGCCTCGCGCTGAACGATTGCTGCAACGACTGCAGCGGAGTCGCCTTCATTTGAAGTGCCTGGTTGAGAACTTGTTGGCTCAACAAGAATGTCACCAGGTGCGTTCGGATCGCAGAATAAGGTTTTTGAGGAAAGTCTTGCGGCCTCGAAAACTTCCTCAGTCAAAACAGATGCACAGTATGAATATTGGGTCAGAGCGTTCGTATATGCAAATGCGTATTCACCTATCTGCTGAAGACCTCTACCTAGGGTCAATGAAGATAAAGTGCTTATACCTTCAAAAGAATCGGAACCGATCGAAATTACGTTATTTGGAATCACTACAGATGTTAAAGCCGAGTAAGCAAAAGCACCGTTACCGATAGATCTGACTCGACCTCCAAAGGTGACGCTAGAGAGTGAAAATAGGTAATAGAACGCACGCCGCCCAATAGTCGTAGTGCTGTTAGGAATGACAATTGATGTGATTCTCCCTGCTTGGGCAAATGCACTCTCTCCGATAGTCACGACCCCTGCACCTATTGAAACTGATTCCATATTGATTGTATTTTCAAATGCACCTTTAGCAATGGATTGCACGCTGTCTGAAATAGTTACTGAGGTCAATAACGTGTCGTAGTAAAAAGCATCCTCATTAATTGAAGTTACTCCCATAGGGATAATCGCTGATCCGGAACAGCCTTGATAGGAAACTACAGCGTTATTAACAATCGAGAAAAAGCCTGAAGTGCAGGGAACATCACCATTTCCTGAGGACTGGCTATAAAGAGCTCCGATAGATGGAGCACACGAATTCGTTTTTCCATGTAGTCCAGCCTTCGCAAGTTGAGCGCTTGTTAGATTGCCTCCGCAGTAACTGAAAGAACTTGTGGGAAGACTGCTAAATGATGCTGCACCGAGAGAAGTGATGCTATTTGGGATTGTTAAAGAAACCAGACTTGTTGTGTTAAAAGCTAGTACGCCAATAGTAGTAATTCCGCTTCCTAGAGACACAGATGTGAGGGAGCTTTTTTGAAAGAATGCGCCATCTCCAATAGTGCGAACGCTATCTGGAATAGTTACTTGAGTTATTTGGCGTGATTGCATAAAAACCCAGCCACCAATAGAGAGAACTCCTGAGGGAATATCTACGACACCACTGCAC
>JAURJS010000045.1 GCA_030832135.1 Candidatus Planktophila sp. | reverse complement strand
GGTTTGGTTTCAATGCTCGCATGTACTGTCTACACATTAGTGTCACAGTCACGAGTTCTACCGAAGTACCGTAATGCGCTAGTTATGTCATCAATGGTTACATTCATTGCTGGCTACCACTACTGGCGAATCTTTAACTCATTCGGCGAAGCATCAGATGGATTCATGGTCAACGTTTCAGGTGACCACGGTTCATTCAATGAGGCTTACCGTTATGTAGATTGGCTTCTCACTGTTCCACTACTTCTCGTTGAGGTGATTGCTGTATTGGCACTTGCTAAGGAAGTATCGAAGTCATTGATCATGCGCCTCGTTCCAGCATCAGCTGCAATGATCGCACTCGGATACCCAGGTGAAATCTCAGACGTACAGAACACACAGGTTCTCTACGGTGTTCTTTCAACAATCCCATTCCTCTACATCCTCTACGTACTCTTCAGTGAGCTCACAAAGTCACTCGATCGTCAGCCAGAGGGCGTTGCAGATACAGTGAAGCGCTTGCGTCTTCTCCTTATCGCAACATGGGGTGTTTACCCAATCGCTTACATCTTCAACATTGTTGGCGATGCATCAGCGGAGTCATTCGTTGCAATCCAGGTTGGTTACACAACAGCAGACATCCTTGCTAAGTGTGTATTCGGTCTAACAATCCTTAAGATCGCACGTATGAAGTCACATGCTGAAGGTATGGCTGCTGACCACTAATTAAATAAGTAAAGAAAAAGCAGAGGGCGTCGAGAAATCGGCGCCCTTTGCCATTACTGTTCTATCTATGAATAGCGCACGAATCAATAATTACCGAATGGCTGCCTATGCGGCTCTGGCTGTAGGGCTCATCAACCTTCGCTATCAGACTGGCGAAGAAAGCAACTTCTCCAAGAGCGCAGCCCTCTTCATCCCAGGTGCACTTCTGATTGCGCTGACATTTACATCGTTCGGCAAGAAGTGGCTCGAAAGCAAAACCGCCACAGCGATCATGATCACTAGTGGCGGCCTGCTTCTGATTTACAGCTTTATTCTTTAATTACTGAGCAGCGGCAAATCCAATCTCAAGATCTGCCTTGAGGTCTTCCACATTCTCAATTCCAAGGCTGAGACGAACCAAACCTGGAGTCACACCGGCATCAAGCTGTTCTTCCGCCGAGAGCTGTGAATGAGTTGTAGTAGCTGGGTGAATAACGAGCGAACGCACATCACCGATATTTGCTACATGGCTAAAGAGCTTGAGTGATTCCACAAACTTCTTACCAGCAGCAACTCCACCCTTGAGTTCGAAGGAGAGCACTGCTCCCGGACCCTTAGGTGCATATTGAGTAGCAAGTGCATGCCACGGTGAGGACTTCAGCGCTGCATAGTTCACCTTCTCAACGCTTGGGTGATTCTCTAGCCAAGTAGCGATTGCCTTTGCATTCTCAATATGGCGCTCCATGCGCAATGAGAGAGTTTCAAGTCCTTGCGCTAGCAACCATGCGTTAAATGGAGAAACTGCCGCTCCTACGTCGCGGAGAAGTTGTAGGCGAATCTTGAAGATATAAGCAAGGTTTGCACCGAATGCAGATCCAACTCCAAGGGCTTGAGCGAAGACAAGGCCGTGATAGCTAGGGTCTGGCTTGTTAAAGCCAGGGAATCGATCTGGATATTTAGCATAATCAAATTTGCCAGAGTCAATGATTGCTCCGACAACGGCATTGCCGTGACCTGAGAGGAACTTTGTTGCTGAGTGAACAACAACGTCTGCACCGAATTCAATCGGCTTGATTAAGAATGGTGTGGCAACTGTGTTATCAACGATGAGCGGCACACCCACTTCGTGAGCGACATCTGCAATTGCTTTGATATCTAGAATTTCATTCTTTGGGTTTGCGATTGTCTCTCCGAAGAACGCCTTTGTGTTAGGGCGAACAGCCTTGCGCCATGACTCTGGATCTGATGCATCGTCAACAAAGGTCACTTCAATTCCAAACTTTGGAAGTGTGTAGTGAAAGAGGTTGTATGTGCCGCCATAGAGACTTGGGCTTGAGACGATGTGATCGCCCGCCTCTGCCACATTGAGAATCGCAAAAGTTGTAGCAGCTGATCCTGAGGCAAGGAGAAGAGCAGCAACTCCACCTTCGAGTGCAGCAAGACGCTGTTCAACGGCATCTTGTGTTGGGTTCATGATGCGGGTGTAGATATTTCCTAGCTCTGCAAGGCCGAAGAGATTTGCAGCGTGCTCGGTATCGCGGAATTGATATGCAGTTGTTTGATAGAGCGGTAGCGCACGTGCACCAGTTGTTGGATCTGGTTGCTGACCTGCATGAACTTGTAGCGTTTCAAAAGACCAAGGTTGTGTCATGGTAACTCTCCAATGAAGGGACGTTGTGATGGACTAGTAGTGGATCTCATCGCTGAGGAGATGAAGGTAACAAAGTCAGCGGAAATCTTCTCGAGAGGAGTTCGTTTATGCGAACCCTTTGCAACGCTTACTAACTGCGGAATTGAATATCGTTCTTCTTCATTTCGGCAACGAGGATTCGAATGGCATTTGGCCCCATGCCATGGAGCTCCTTTATCGCTGCCAGCGAAACCTTCCTGAGATCACTCAACTTGTATAGGCCATCATCAATCAAGGCTCGACGGGCAGGTGCTGCCAACCCAATCTCTCTCCAAGCGCCATCATTTTCTGCATACGGGTCGAGCTCATCGCCGCCATGAGTGATTGCCAGACGTGATGCAGCCTTCTCTGCCTTGCGGGCAGCAGCAGCGCGCTTTGCCTCACCTTGCAATTTCTTTAGCTTCGCAGGAGATGCCTTCGCCATTTTTTATTGGTCGCTTTAGAGGGCTACAACAAGCGCAGTCATGAGAGTGGCTGAGACCAGGCTCTTGAAAACTATCTTGAGCGCTTGGGAACGATCTGCTTTGAGCGCTGCCGGATCTTTAACCTTCTTCACATCTCCTGCGGAATCAAAATTAAAGACACCCATCAAGCCGTATGCGAAACAGAATCGATTACGTGCCTGAATAAATCCAACCGATGCCAGCATCGCGGGAGCAAAGGTGATCAACCTTGCAGAGGTTGGCTGGTCAGATACGACCAAGAAAATCCCAAGAATTAAATAGAGGACTCCACCGGTAATTGCCACCTGGTAACGACGGTGGATTTCAGATGGACCGATATTGCAAGAACCTGCGAGGTAATCAGACATGGGTAGAGTCTAGAAG